>JAPOLW010000690.1 GCA_029976905.1 bacterium
CCCAGAGCGGGAAAGCCGAGTTTCCCGAAGATCAGGACCCAATTCGCGACGACGTTCACCACGTTGACGACCAGGCCGATCGCGAGCGGTGTTCGCGTGTCGCCCGCTCCGCGCAGCGCCGAGCCGACGACGAAGAGCACGGCCCCCGGGGCGACACAGGGAAGAACCGCGCGCACGTAGAGGCTCGCATCGGTCAGGACGTCGGGTGCCACGCCGAACAGGCGCACCAGTGGCTCGGCCCACCACGCCACCGGCAGGACAACGGCGGCGCCGAGCGACGCTCCCGCCAGGATCGATTGACCGGTGGCCTGCCGGACCTCCTCGTTGGCGCCGGCTCCCACGTTGCGTGCGACCAACGCCAGGGTCCCCGTGCCGACCGCCATCATCGTCACGGTGACCGCGCCCAGGACCTGCCCGCCGACCCCGACCGCCGCGACGGCCGCCGCCCCGAGGCGTGCCACCATGAGCATGTCGACCAGTCCGACGAAGGACTCCGAGAGAAGCGCCAGGATCACGGGCCAGGCGAGGCTCCAGATGGCGTTGCCCTCTGTCCGCGTCTGCTTGACGGGCGGCGCGGAGCGGACCTGCCCCCCGCCCTCGGTGGTCTTCGGCACGGGTTGATGTGAGCGCACCGCTGGTCGACCTGCAATGGTCGTCTACGGGGTTGGAGACGCCGACGTTCCGGGGCGTGTTGCGCCACCGTGGAGCGGGCGATAGCGTCGGCCGCAGTGGACGATGACCTCGAAGGAGCCATCCCTCTCGCCCGGCTCGAGGCCGGGCGGGGAGGCCGGATCTGTGCGCCGCCCCCCGGGGAGGAGATTCCGGTTCGCTTGCAGGATCTGGGCTTCGTGCCGGGAACGTGGTTGATGGTTCGCCGTCGGGCGCCGCTGGGCGATCCGGTGGAGATCGAGTTGCGAGGCTATCGGCTCTGCCTGCGGACCGAACAGCTCGCTTCGGTTCGCGTCGAGCCCCGGGAGCCTCTGCCCACGAGCAGGGGGGCTGCGGAGCCCGGCGCATGAGCGCCTCGCCGGTGGTCTTCCCGGGACGGGCACGTATCGCTCTGGTGGGCGCGCCCAACGCAGGAAAGACGACGTTGTTCAATGCACTCACGGGCGCGACGGCGCGCGTGGGGAACTACCCCGGCGTCACCGTGGAGCGGCGCGAGGGGCTGTTGCGGGGCAGCGACGGTCGGGTGGAGATTCTCGACCTACCGGGAACCTACGCCCTGCACGGGGAGACGCCAGACGAGCAGATCGTGACCCGGGTCCTCGCTGGAGAACAGCGCGGAGAACGCCTGCCCGACGCTCTGGTGATCGTGGTCGATGCGACGACCCTGCGGCGCGGTCTGGGCCTGGTGCGGGAAGCGCTCGATCGCGGACTTCCGACTCTGGTCGTCGCGACGATGATCGACGAGGTCAAGGCGCGCGGCGGGCGGTTCGATCCCCTGCGACTGGCCCGCCTTCTCGGTGTGCACGTACTCGGCGTCGTGGGCCATCGTGGCGTTGGTCTCGAACCTCTATTGCGCTTTCTGGAGGATCCCGCCGCATGGCCGCGCCCGGTCGCCGCGGCCACCGGCCCGGCCGCGGAGCGCTTCGCGTGGGCCGACCGGATCTGCGACGAGCTCGGCGTGGATGCGCTGCGCGCCGACCACCGCACGGACCGCCTCGATCGGGTGTTGCTCCATCCGGTGGCGGGGGTGGCCGTTTTCTTCGGCGTCATGGTGCTTCTCTTCCAGAGCATCTTCGCCTGGGCGGTGCCGGCGATGGATGCGATCGACGCCGGGTTTGCGGAAATCGCGCGCGTCTCGCGCGGGGTACTTCCTCCCGGGCGGTTGGCGGACCTCTGGGCCGACGGCATCGTCGCCGGAGTGGGGGCGGTCGTGATCTTCCTGCCCCAGATCGTGATCCTCTTCGCCTTCCTCCATTTCCTTCAGGACGTCGGCTACATGGCGCGGGCCGCCTTCGTCGTAGACCGGGTCATGGGGTGGGTGGGCCTACAGGGGCGGAGCTTCGTGCCGCTTCTGTCCTGCTACGCCTGTGCGGTCCCGGGCATCATGGCGGCGCGCACCGTGGCGTCGCCCCGGGAGCGTCTGGCAACGATCCTGGTGTCCCCGTTCATGACGTGCTCGGCACGATTGCCGGTCTACACGCTGCTCATTGCCGCCTTCGTGCCGGCGCAAACCGTTCTGGGCGCCCTCGGTCTGCAGGGTCTGGTGATGTTCGGCCTCTATCTGCTCGGA
>JAPOLW010000691.1 GCA_029976905.1 bacterium
ACCCGGGCTATCAGAACCTCTGGGCGAGTGATGGTTCGGTGCTCGTCTATCTCTCGGGCTATCGCAGCCCGAACTTCGGTCGTGGCGATCGGCTCGGAGGTAACTCGAAGGATAGTTGGCTCCTCGAGATCCTGACGGGACGGGATCTGTCTCCGGTGCGCGAGTTCACCGGCCCCGACCATACGGACTACCTGAGTGAGACGGAGATTCGCGACGTCACAGCGCTCATCGACCTGGGCTTTCCATTCATGGCGCGTTGTGACGACCGGTTGATTCCGTCCGGACCGCACGCGGGTCAGCCCTGGGGGGCACCCTTCGCAACCGAAACCGAGTGAAGGGCACGCGCCGGTCCGGGGGGGGCAAGCTCGGACGGAAAGGTTCGCGCCTGGTTTGGCGTCGCCGACCCGGAGGGCCGCGGTGGAGTCGTCCTGCCACTGCTCGTTTGGCGCTCTCGCCGGCCCCGAGGCGTTTGCTCACGGGACGCGGTCATACCAGGAGGAAGGAAGATCGGCGGAATACGTCAATTCCTCCTTCGTCGTGGGGTGTGCGATGACCAAGGTGCGAGCGTGTAGCGCGATGGTATCCCCGACGAAGGTCGATATCGCTCCGTAGCGCCGGTCTCCGAGCACGGGGTGCCCCCGGTGCGCGAATTGGACCCGGATCTGGTGATGTCGGCCGCTGTGAAGATCGACTTCGACGCGGCTTGCGGTTGGGCCCAGGCCGTGTCGCCGAAATTGCAGGCGGGCCTCGGCGCCTCCGTTTGCGTCGACCACGCGGGAGCGGGGGCCGTCGCGCACGATCTGATCGATCCACTCCCCGGATTCGGGTGTCCTCCCCTCTACGAGGGCCCAGTAGACCTTGCGCGGCCGGCGGTTGCGGAACTGCTCCGAGAGTCGCGCCGCCGCCTTCGAGGTCCGGGCCAGGACGACGACTCCGGAAACGGGACGGTCGAGCCGATGGACGAGCCCCACGTAGACGTTACCCGGCTTTTGGTATTCTCGGCGAATCCAGGCCCGCGCGTCGTCGAGCAGGGTGGGGCGACCGGTCTGGTCGCCCTGGACGAGTCGACCGGCTGGTTTGTTGACCACGAGAAGGTGATTGTCGTGGTAGAGGATCTCCATCGGGACGCGGACTTCCATGGCCTCGCGGGGTCGCGGTTCGTTTGCGCTCCTAGGACGAGGAATCCGGGTGACTTGGGCTGCCGCCGTTCCGCGGCGCTCGGGCACTCCGCCAGTCGGCTCGCCCGATCCGATAGAGGACGTGTCGGCGGAGATCGTCCCCCGGCGGCAGCGACGGGTGGTCGAACTCGACATCTTCCCGCATGCCGATGCGTTCCATGACGCGGCGAGACCTGCGGTTCTGGACGGCGGTGAACGAGACGACTTCGTTTCGGCCGAGGACCTCGAAAGCGTAGTCGAGCGATGCGCTCCCCGCTTCGCTGGCGTATCCAAATCCCCAGTAGCGGCGGGCGAGGCGCCAGCCGACCTCCAGGCAGGGTGTGAAGGCAGCTTCGAAGTGTGGAGCCTGCAGTCCAACGAAGCCGATGAAGTCGGCCTGGCCGGGCAACTCGACGGCCCAGAGTCCGAAATCTCCCGTTTCTTCCCGGATCCGGGCGGCAAGGGCGTCGCTTGCGGCTCGACTCTGCGGTCCACCGAGCCAGCGGGTCACCTCGGGGTCGGCGTTGAGGGCGGCGAAGGGGGCCAGGTCGGCGTCCCGCCAGGGGCGCAGCAGGATGCGTCGTGCTCGCGGTGTGTTCTCGTGCACGGTTTGGCTCCGCGAGAGGTTGACGCTTCTCGCTGGCGGAAGACGGTAGCACGTCTCGACACGCCGGTGCAGCGTGACTTCGTTGAGCGGTCACGGGGGGGGTACGACCCTTTGCCCCCGGAAGCGACCACGACCTGCGCGTGTCCGGCATCGTCGCGCCCGGTGTCGATCTCTCTGGAACCGAGGTTTCCGAGTGCATCCGCTCCTTCGATCACCTCGTCGATTTCTTCGCGGTGCCGGTGGACCAGGAAGCCGGAGTCAGACGGCGTTGGCCGAAGGCAAAAAAAACGCAGGGACCAGTGAGGTCCCTGCGTCTTCGGAGGATCCGGCGCCCCCTCTCCCCGGGGCTACGGGTGGGGAGGGGGGGCCGGATCCGACTTTTTTGCTCTCCAGCCTCAGTCGAGCAGGCAGGAGTTCGCCTGGAGGAAGGCTTGCGAAGCCGAACCGTAGGGGCCCGGGCCGGTGCCTCCGCCG
>JAPOLW010000692.1 GCA_029976905.1 bacterium
CCCCTCAAAGGGCCGATGACCACGCAGAGCCTGCGTGGCATGGCGAACGCCGGGCCTATGCATTGGCGCGGTGACCGGACCGGCTGTACGACGGGGGGCGCTGCTCTCGACGAGGATGCGGCCTTCAAGGCTTTCTCAGGGGCCTTCGTCGGGTTGCTCGGAGACGACGAGGAGCTACCGACGCAACACATGGACGAGTTTACCCAATTCATCCTGCCTTTGCGCTACCCGCCCAATCCGATCACGGATCTGGACGACGTTCCGACGCCAACGCAGGCTGCCGGCGAAGACTTCTATTTCAATGAGATCTCGACGGGCAATAACACCTGCAACTTCTGCCACGTCGTCAATCCTGCCCAGGATTTCTTCGGAACCGACGGGCTGTCCTCCACCGAGGGGCTGCCCCAGGAGTTCAAGATCGCCCATCTACGAAATCAGTACCAGAAGGTCGGTATGTTCGGGGTGCCCAATGGCCAGAATCTCGTGCCCCCCTCCGGTTTTCTGGGCGATCAGGTCCGGGGCTTCGGCTATCTCCACGATGGCTCCGTGGACCGGGTAAACACGTTTCTGTCAGCGCCGACGTTCTCCTTCCCCGACGCGCAGATGCGGCAGAACGTCGAAGAGTTCGTCCTGAGCATGGAGACGGGTCTCAAGCCCGCCGTCGGCCAGCAAGTCACCGTGCATGCCGGCAATGTTGCCGATGCGGATACGCTCGCGCGTCTCCAACTCCTCATCGAGCAGGCCGACGCTGGGAACTGCGACCTGATTGGCAAGGGGCCCGACGCGGATCAGGGACGGGGCCTGCTCTACGTCGGGGAAGGAAGCAACGCTTTCTTCACCGACCGGACCTCCGATGGCCAGGTGCCCCTGTCGGTGCTCCTTGGGCTCGTCGGAGCGGGCCGCGAGGTGACCTATACCTGCGTTCCGCCGGGGGCGGGCGCGAGGATGGGCATCGATCGCGACGGGGACGGGCGGCGAGATTCGGACGAAAGAGATGCGGGAACCGACCCGGCCGACCCGACGAGCTTCATCGGAGCGCCGCCGCGGGTCCCGATTGCGGTAAAGTCGCTGACGATGAAGGATGGGAGCGAAACGGCCAAGCCGGAGAAGCGAAAGTTCGTCTTCACATCGAAGGATCCCGGGATTCTGGCGCCGGCGATCGGCTCGGCGGGAGACCCGTTGCTGCATGGTGCACGTTTGCGGGTCTACAACGCCAACGGCTCGGGTGAGCAGGTGAACCTCGATCTGCCTGCCACATACTGGCTGCCGATCTCGGGTGGATTTCGTTTCCGGGGCCCGCGCGGGTCGGCAGCTCTCGCGGTGGTGGTCAAGAACGGCCTCCTCAAGGTGAAACTCGGGAAGGAGGCCTGGGCGTATAGTCTCGATGAGCCTGCGCAGGGACGCATCGCGGTGCGGCTCTCGCTCGGCCTGGGGGTGGATTGGTGCGCGGAGGTGCCTGCGCATCGCAAGGGTACGCCGTCCTCCACGGTAAAGTTCGATCGCGTGGACAAGTTCATTGGTCTTAAAAATGCACAGGCACCGGCCCGTTGTCCCGTCCCGCCGCTGGGCTCTCCCGCAGGAGCCTTTCTCGACATTCGAGGGATCGGGGCGTTCTGAGCGAGGCGCCCTCTCCGGCTGGCACCCAGGGCTCCCGGACAGGTAGGTAACAACGGAGTGGGAGTCGTGGAACCTAGAGATCGCCGACGTGTAGGCCAGGTACGCGTCAGTGGGTCCGTCTTCCTGCCCTCCTATGTGGAGTCGCGCGGCGGAAACGCCGCTTCCCTTCTCGAAGCAGTCGGTGTTCGGGCGGAGGAGATCGCGAGGGCGGATTCCTGGCTCGACGTCGAGCGACTGGCCGCAGTATGGGAATGCGCAGCCTCCCATCTGGATGACCAGGTGTTCGGAGTGCGTTTCTCCCAGACCGTCCCGCTCGACAGCTACGGCGTCCTTGCCTACCTGGTCCTCAACGCTCCCGACGTGCGCACCGGCGCAGCCAATCTGGCACGATACGGCCGGGCGCTATCCTTCGACTCGGTGCAGCTTGCCGAGCTTCACGTCGACGGCCCGCAGGCGCTCGTCGCCTTCCGCATCGATTTTCCGGACGTCACCCCGATGCGCCATCTCCTGGAAGGCCACCTGGTTGGGGTCGGCAAGGCCCTCGAGCGCCTCACTGCGGATCCGGGGGTGCCCCGGGAGTATCGATACCAGCATGACCTGAGCGAACGTGCGCGGGGCGT
>JAPOLW010000693.1 GCA_029976905.1 bacterium
CCCCGTCCAGGCGATCGGCCAGCAGGCTCATTTCACCCCGGCGGCGGCTTTTGCCGTACCCGACGTCGACCTCTCCGGACGCACGCCTCTGGACGCCTACGCGGCCGCCCTGGACACGCTCGCCGAGGCCGGCCTACCGATCCATCTCACGGAGACGAACTTCATCGCTCCCGACGACCCGGAACGCCGGGCGGCCCAGGCCGAGGGTCTGATGCGCCTGTGGTGGGGGCATCCCGCCGTCGAGCAGATCGTCTTCTGGGGCTTGTGGAACGCCGTGGCCGGGCGCGACGAATTCGACGTCGGTCTTTGGGATGACGACCGCAACGTCACCCGCCACGGCGCGGCGATCTTTTCGCTCTTGAACGACCGCTGGCGCACCGACGTCGAGGGAGTCGTCGACGCGGAGGGCTTTTTCGAGACGGTCGCGACCTTCGGCGAATATCTCGTCCTGTGGGAGCGCAACGGCACTCCCGTGCACGCGCGCGTTTCCATCCAACCCGCTCCCGGACGACTGACCATCGCCCTGGTCGATCCCTGATCGGCTTCGACCCTACGGGCTCTTGGCCTTGTAGCCCGTCGGTCCGTTGGACGAGACTGCCGCGGAGAACGTCGCTCCCCAGCACACCCCCAGGTCGTTGCGAAGCTGGAGGGTGAGATCGGGATCTTCGTCAAAGGGCAAGCCGGGCATCTGGAGCGCCGCGCCCTGCGCCTTCAAGACCACCGATGGACGCCCCTCGTCTCCCGCCTTGAGAATGAGTCGCCCCACCCCGGCCCGGGCCGCCGACGTATCCTGATATTTGAAGCCCTTTCCGCGGAGCGCCTTCCAGCACTGCTTCCCGGTGCAATGACCCCCTGCCGGCAGGCGGCCCTCCCACTCGAGGTCGTAGCCAGAGCCGTTCCCATCGAAGAGGCAGAGATCGAAGGCCGCCGCCGCTTCATCCATCGGATTTCCGAAATCGGCAAGTGCCGTTGCCGCGCCCTTCTTCCAGACCCAGACCAGCCGATCTCTCGATGGCTCCGGGCCCGGCTTCACACGCAGCACGCTCTTGCCCGCCACGCGGCAGGCCGGGTCCGGTGCCGCCGTACCACCGCAAACCCCCGCCGAACACATGTCGAGTCGGGTGCAGCTGCGCCCGTCGTCGCACGTGGTCCCGTCGGGGTCGATCTGACACGAGGGATCGCAACAATCTCCCGGGTCGGTATTACCGTCGTCGCACTGCTCGCCCGCGGTGATGACGGCATTGCCACATCCCGTGATCGTACAATTCGAATCGCATCCATCTCCGTCGATCACATTGCCGTCATCGCATTGCTCGCCTGGGTTCTGCACCCCGTCCCCGCACGAGATCTCATCCGCTCCGATGTCCACCCGCGGCCCCGACAGGCGCGGGGCGCCGTCGAGATCCACTTCGGACGGACCCGGGGCCGTCGCCGGGTCACCGGCGTTCACCGCGGGCGATTGGCCATCGACGTGGAAGTCTTCCGTCGCCGGCGAGACCAGAAGCGGATCGACAAAGATCGAGTGCGCTCCCTGAGCCGCGCCCGACTGGTAGGCACCGAAGCCGACGTATTCCTCGTCGTTCCAGACGAAACGTGCCCCGGCGGCGCCGCCGGGGGCGAAGAAGAGATTGTAGTCGAAGGTGTTGTTCTGGTTCCCGCTGCCGTACGAAGAAACCAGCAGGTTCTCGTCGTCGGCCACGGCGATGTTGTTGCGCACCACGTTGTTCTGCGCCCACTGCACCCAGATCTGACCGAAGCCCTCTGCGAGAGTATCGTTGCGGTACAGGGTGTTGTTGCGGAACTCGCAGTTCTCGACCCGTCCGACCGATGAATTGTAGCCCCCGAAGACGAGTCCAACCTTCTCGTTCTCCCAGAGGACGTTGTTGCGCACCACGATGCCGGTCGTCGTGAGGCCCGCATTCTCCGCACCGATTTCGATCCCGAGATCACTACCGCTCACGAAATTGTTCTCGATCACGATATCGCGCGCGCCGTCGACGTAGATGCCCGCCGCGAAGCCGCCCCCATAATTCGAATTGGCTCGCAGCACCGTGTTGCCCGCACAGACACCATTGCGGACCACCAGGGACGGATCGGGTTGGATGTCGGTCTCTCCACCGATGAAATCGATGCCGATGTTGTTCACGTCACGCACCACGTTGTTGGTCACCGCAAAGTTGGTCACATTCCCGTTCAGCGTGAGCGCCTCACTTTGAGCGGGTTCGCAATCGTGG
>JAPOLW010000694.1 GCA_029976905.1 bacterium
GCCGGTGGTTCCCTTGCCGGACGGAGCGCTCGAGATCACGACCGAGATGATGGCGCTTCGCATCGGACCGGCCAAATTTGCGGTGCTGCCGAATGAGACCGACCCACAGATCGCCGACGGCTACCGCCAAAGCATGGAGGGTGCCGACTACCGTTTCGTGATTGGTCTCGGGAACGACGAGGTGGGCTACCAGATGCCAGAGCCCAAATATAATCCGGGCTGCTTCCTCTGCTTCCTGGAGAACACGAATCAGCCCGATCCCGAGGGGTTGTGTCCGCAAGACGACAACGATTGCGGCACCGTTTTCCTGAACAACATTGGCCCCAAGGTCGATCCCCGCCTGCAGGAAATCATGTACGGCCTCCTCGGCGAGTTGGACTCCTGACGAAGAGACGTCCGCACCGGGGAGCGGGCTCGTACCCGCTGCTTGCGGTTTGCGTCTTCCTGGCGCTGGTCGACGCGGCTGCCGCCCATGTCGTCGTGCAACGCAAGACGCTCCGCCAGTGGGCGGGGCAAGCGCAGGTCGTCGTGGTCGCCCGGGTGCGAACGCCCTTGCAGGTGTGGTCGGCGCCCGATGGCTCGGATCATCAGGAGTATTTCTCTCTCGAGGTCGTCGAGACGTTGGCCGGTGACCCCGGTGCGCGCGTGCTCGACGTCTTCGCGCATGCAGAAGGAGAGCCCCGGATCCGTGCCGGGGACACGTTGGTCCTCTTCCTCGATCGGACCGGGCTCAGCCCGGAGTTCACGGCGCTGGCCGAGAGGTTTCCGTTTTTCACGGGACAGGGGGCGGGGCAGGAATGGCGGATCGACCCTGACGACCCGACGGTGCCGACGCTGGTCCGGCAATGGCGGGCTCTCCAAACGGAACCCGACGATCGAGCGTCCCTGCGACTCGTGATCGTTCAACTTCAGGCCGGCGATCCCCGGCTTGCTGCGGATGCGATCGTGGAACTCGTTCGGTTGCGGGGACGGCCGGATTTCGCGGCCGATCCTGAAGACCGGGCCTCTCTCGTTGCGATGAGCCAATCGGCCGATCGGCCGGTGGCGCAACGGCTCGCTCTCATTCAGATTCTGGACGGAGTCGAGGGGTTTTCGGCCGTCGATGCAATTGTTTCGCTCGCGCGATCGCGACTCTCCCCGCCGGAGCGGGTCGTCGTCGCGAGGGCCTGTGCACGTGTGCTCGACCCGCAGGTGACGCGATGGCTTGGAGAGATGCTCGAGTCGAGCGGGAGCGCGACGAGGATTGCCGCGCTGGGCTCGGCGGCGGGCCGTCCGGAACTCGCGGACCAGATCGTTTCGCTGACGGACGACCCGGACCCGCAAGTCGCGCGCGCCGCGGTCCGCGCCCTTGGTGCCGACTCCTCGCCGAAGGCCACCGCGGCGCTCGAACGCATCGCCGCCGGAGAGGGGCCAGCCGCGGCCCTGGCGGCAGGCGTCTTGCGCGGCCGCGACCGGCCCTCCTGATCGCCGTGGTGTCGGGGTGGATGGGGCTCTCGAGGCCGTCGCGGTTGCCGCCTCGCACGCGGCGCGCGGTGACCTACGATCCTACGATCCCGGTGCCGATCCGCGATCGAAGCGGCTTCGTTCCGCCCCCTCATTGGTGCTAGCGTCGCCCCCGTGGAGAGTTTCGTCGACCGGGATCGGACCACCGTGCTGATCCACTACTACCGGGCCATGGTCGGCCGGGCCGATACCTGGCGGCAGCGGATGGATGCAACCACGAATTGGGCCATCGTCGCCAATGCAGCCTTGATCTCCTTCGCTCTGGGTACGCCCACCGTTCCTCACTGGGCACTCTCGATCGCCGTCCTGATGACTCTGGTCTTCCTCATCCTCGAGGCGCGTCGCCTCTGCTTCTACAACCTCTGGCAGCGCCGCGTGATGCTCCTCGAGGAAGGCTTGATCCGCTCCGCTCTGTGGGGAGAGCAGACGCAAGAGCTTCCGGGCAATGGCCGCTACGACGAAGTGTCCTTCCGGCGCGAGCTCGACCGCCATCTCGGTCGGACCGTGCCAGGGATGCGGCTACGACGGGCGGTCGCGCGACGCTTGCGGCGCGTCTACCTCTACGTCATCGCGATCGAAGTACTGGCGTGGGTGGTCAAGCTCGCCTCGCATCCCTCGACGGCAACGGGGGCGTCGGAGATTCTCGCCCGTGCGGCCGTGGGTCCTGTGCCCGGAGGCGCGGTGTGCGCTTTGCTCGCCGCCGGTCTCCTGGGGACGGCGATCTTCGC
>JAPOLW010000695.1 GCA_029976905.1 bacterium
GCGTACCGCCCTGGGCATCGAGCCATCGCATTATCGGGCTCGCCTCAATCTGGGTGTCGCGCTCGAAAGGATCGGACAGCCACTTGCGGCCCTGCGGGTTTATCGGGAGGGACTCGATCACTATCCCGGCTCCGGAGCGCTGCACCACAATCTCTCCACCGTCTACGGTCTTCTCGGCCGACCCGATGCGGCGCTCCGGCACGGCCGCCGGGCGCGCGAACTCGGATTTCGCGCCGATCCGGGATAGATCGAGTGGGCGGGTCGGCGCCGAAGGAGTCTCAGGTAAGGCTCGCGCGCAACGCCTTCTTGTCGATCTTTCCCATGGCGTTGCGCTCGAGCGCGCTCCGGAAGACCACGCGCCGTGGGCATTTGTAGTGGGTGAGGCGCTCGCGACAGAAGGCGAGCAGCTCGTCGGCAGAAGGCGGGATCGCTGGATCGGCCGCTTGCACGATCGCGACCAGTTCCTCGCCCATCTCGGTGTGGGCCACGCCGACGCAGGCGACGTCGCGCACGGCGGGGTGGGCGGCGAGAGCCTGCTCGGCTTCGGCCGGGTAGACGTTCACTCCTCCGGAGACGATCATGTCCGAGAAGCGATCGGTGATGTAGACGTAACCGTCGGCGTCGACGTGGCCGATCTCACCCAGGGTGAAGACGCCCGGTCGTAGGTGGGCGCGCGCCGACTTCCCGGGGTCGTTGTGGTAGACGACGCCGCGCCCGGTGGCGTCGTGGAAATACAGCCGCCCGCTCTGGCCGGTCGGCACGGGGCGGCCGTCGTCGTCGACCACCTCGACGGTGAAGGGCGCGACGGGCCGACCTACCAAGCCGGGATGCGCGAGCCATTCCTCGGGGCCGATGCGACACGTGGTGCCGACTTCGGTGGCGCCGTAGGCTTCGTAGAGAACCGGTCCCCACCATTCGAGCATCGCGCGTTTCACGCCGACGGGGCAGGCCGCGCCGGTGTGGTAGACCAGGCGCAGGCTCGAGATGTCATAGCGCGCGCGCACCGCTCGTGGCAGCGCGAGCAAGCGGACGAAGTGGGTCGGGACCAGGAGCGTCGAGCCCGGGGCGAAACGCTCGATGGCCGCGAGGGTTCCCTCGGCGTCGAAGCGCTCCAGAACGACCACCGGGACGCCGCCGCCGAGCAGGCGTACCCCCACCTGGGGGCCGGTGTGGTGCAGCGGGCCCACGACCAGATGGCGTCCGTGCGCCGCCCAACTCTGCTCGCTCCATCGTTCCTGCAACGCGCCGACGGTGCGGGCGCCCGCGAGTGCGGCGGGGGGAACCTCGGTCCCCTTGGGCACGCCGGTGGTCCCGGAGGTGTACATGAGGTTTGCGCATGGGGGGTGGTCCTCCGCAGGCGCTTCGCCGGGGGCGCGCGCGAGCCAGTCCTCCCAGTCGATGACGCCGCCTTCGTCGCAGCGCCAACCGATCACGGTCGGCACGCCCGCCTTCGCCGCCGCCTCGAGGCCGGTGGCGCACGTCTGCGGGCCGACGAAGAGCAACCGGGCTTCCGAGTCCCGCAGGATGTAGGCGGCCTCGTCGGCCTTGAGATGGAAGCTCACCGGCACCACCGAGGCGCCGGCCAGCGCACCGCAGAGGTGGGCGAGAGCCGTCTCGGCGGCGTTGTGCGCGAAGACCGCGATGCGCCGCTTCTCCCCGAGATCGGCGTCGAGCAGGCGCGTGACGGCGCGGTCGAGGATGGCATCGACCTCGGCCCAGCGGTAGGACCGCGACGCGTCGCAGAGGGCGATCTCGTCGGGACGTTCGCCGGCGATGCGGGCGGTGAGCTTCACGAGCGGGCCAGATGCGCGAGCACGGCCTCGTTCACGGCGTCGGGTGCTTCGAGACCGACGGCGTGTCCGGCGCCGGGGATCGCAAGGTGTCGTGCCCCGGGGATCGCCGCGGCGATCCCGGCCCCGTCGGGCGTGAGGAGATCCTCGCCGGCGCTGACCACGAGGGTCGCCACCGTGAGGTGGGCGAGATCCGCGGCCTGCTGGAGGAGGCCGGGCTCGACACCACGGGCACCAAGCCCGCGCTTCTGGCGCGTCTGGAAGAGGTGCGAATGCTTTTCGAATCTCGATCTCGTCGGCACGATCGAACGCGACACCGCTCGACGACGTCGGTCGATCGACCGTCACCCGCGGAGGCCGACCGCGTACCTCGTCGCACGGCCCTAACCCCAAACGCTTCCCGACCCGCGCCTTCCCACAAACAGCTCGTGGCCT
>JAPOLW010000696.1 GCA_029976905.1 bacterium
CGACCCCCGCGGCGACGAGGGACCGCGTTGCTTCAAACGCCGAGAAAATCGCGCGAACGAGCGCGAGGAACAATTCGGCCACGCCGTTCGATGCCGCTCGCGCGACGTCGGCGAGACCGTTCCCGAGCAACTCGCACTCGACCTGAAGCTCGAGATCGAAGCGGTCAAGCGATTGAACGATGCGGTCGAACTCTGTCGCGAGCAGGGGGACAACGGGACGCGGGAGCTGTTGGAGCGCATCCTTGTCTCGGAGGAAGCCCATATCGATTGGCTCGAGGCCCAACTCGAGTTGATCGAGAGACTCGGCGAAAAGACCTATCTCGCCCAGCAGATCTACGAACCCGCCTGAGCGTCCGCACGAGCGAATCAGCCGACGCCGCGGCGCTTCATCCCGGCGCGGTCGTAGATGGCGTCGATGACCCGCATGTTGGCGATGGCGTCGGCCGGATCCGTCGGAACGGGCACGCCGTCGCGCACCAGCCGGGCAAAGGCCCGGAGTTGGTGTGTGTAGGTACTTTCGCCGTAGACCGTTTCCCGGCGCGTCCCCTCACCGCTCTTCACGGTGAGGCGGTGATGGAAGTGGGGGAGGATCGGGTTCCAGACCTGCATCTGCCCCCGGTCTCCCCGGACCACGGCCGACACGCTCAACAGGCGCGGCGAGAACAGAGAGCAGCGGATGCGCCCGGTGCGCCCATCCTCGAAGCGAAGCTCGGCCTCCATGGCGCGATCGACATCCGGAGTGCGGAGCGTCGGGCGGGCGGACACGACGACCGGCTCGGCCCCGGCCAGGAATCGCACGAGATGTACGGCGTAGCACCCGGCGTCCATCAGGGCGCCTCCGCCGAGGGCAAAGTCGTAACGGATGTCGGAGAAGAAGGGGAGGGGAAAACAGACGCTCGTCTCAATACGGCGGACGACTCCCAACTCGCCGCTCTCGACGATCTCCCGCATGCGAGCCGCCAGCGGGTGGTACCGATAGTGGAAGGCTTCGACGAGTTTCCGGTCGGCGACTCGAGCTGCCTCGGCCATGCGCTCGGCCTCGGCGGCATTGGCCGCAAAGGGCTTCTCGCACAGGACGTGTTTGCCCGCTTCGAGGGCGCGGATCGTCCAGGCCTCGTGAAGGCCGTTGGGAAGCGGATTGTAGATCGCATCGATCTCCTCGTCGGCGAGGAGAGCGTCGTACGTCGGGTAGGCCTTTTCGATGCTGTGCTTGACCTGAAAGTCGCCCGCACGTGCCGGGACGCGGGCGGCGATGCCGTGTATCCGGACCTCGGGGACGGCCGCCGCGGGTCGCACGACGGCCATCGGCGCGATGCGGGCGGCGCCGAGGATGCCTAGCCGCAGAGGCAAGTCGCTGGTCGGATCATCCATCGGCAAGAGAGCTGGGTAGCCGTTGGGCGCCCCTTGTGCACGGAGCGGCGCATCAGACCTCGAGGATCTTGTCGTAGCGTTCGAGGCGGGTGGCGTCGCCACTCTGAATTCGCTTGGCGTGCATTTCCAGCTCGAGGGTGGTCCGGTTGATGTAGCAGGCTGCGAGTTCGATGCGTTTGGGTTCGACCCCTGCCTGGAAGAGGAGTTCGGCCCCGACCACGACGGAAATCACCATGTCGCAAACACGCTTGGCGTTCAGGAGAGCGTAATTCGCGTCTTCCATCAGGCTGGGCAGGGATGCCGACAGAAGATCGATGGCACACCGCAGTTGCTCGACGGGCTCGCGGAAATCAGTGGCGAGATCCTCGAGGTTGGCGCGCAATTGATCCAGAGCAGTGAAGAGGGCTCCTTTGGCCATTTCGCGCAAGGCGAAGCTTGCCTGGATTTCGGACGTGCCCTCGTAGATCGTCGTGATGATGGAATCGGAATGGTGGTGCCCGACGACCGATTCCGCCATGTAGCCAAGCCCGCCGTGTACCTGGATCGCGCTCCGGGTGACCTGGTTGGCCACCTCGGTGGCATAGTACTTACACAGCGGCGTGAAGAATCGCACCAGCTGTTGGGTTCTTTCGAGCTCGGCCTGGAGTTCGCCGCGGTCGAACCCCGGATCCTCGCGACCGCTCTTCAAGTAGGCGTCGATCGCCTCCGACTCGTCGATCAGGTTTGCGGTGCGGTAGAGAAGTGCGCGCGAGGCCTGGATTTCGAGAGCCATCACCGTGAGCATCGACTTCACGAGCGGCTGCTGGATGATCGGTTCGCCGAATTGGACGCGGTCTCCGGCATAGGC
>JAPOLW010000697.1 GCA_029976905.1 bacterium
CACCGTCGTTCCCGCGTCGATGCCCGCGGCGGAGGTGATGGCCATGGAGCCCGACGGGATCCTCTTCAGCAACGGCCCCGGCGATCCCTCCGCGGTGCCCTACGCCGTTGAGAACGCCAAGGCGATCCTCGGCGAGGTGCCCGTCTTCACCCGCGTCGTGACGCCGGCAGAGGCCTTTGTGGTGACGAATATGCTGCAAGGCGTTCTCGACGCGGGGACGGCGCGCGCGGCCCGACGTCTCGGGTTCGATCGCCCGGCGGCCGGCAAGACCGGGACGACCAACGAGTATCGGGACGCCTGGTTCATCGGCTTCACGCCAGATCTGCTCGCCGGCACCTGGGTCGGCTTCGACGGCGATCAACGACTCGAACTCTCTGGAGGTCGCGCGGCTCTGCCCATCTGGGTGGACTTCATGACCCGGGCCACCGAGGGAGTGCCGGCGCGCGGGTTCGTGGCCCCCGCCGGCGTGACGCTCGTCGAGGTCGATCGCGACACGGGCCGGCCCCCGGTCGGGGACGAAGGAGGTGACACCGTCCTGGAGGCGTTTCTGGCCGGAGAGGAGCCGGTCTGGTCCAACCCTCTGGCGGTATCGGCGTCAGCGGCCGTGGAGCCGACCCTGCACACGGGCCCGGTCTCCTTTGCGGTTTCCCCGTCCAGTCGGTAGCTCCACGAGGTCCGATGATTTTGCCGACGACGTCTTCTTGGCTGCAACCGAACCGGTGGGCCCCGGCTTTCGGGCGCGCGTTTGCCCGTAGCGCCGCGATCGTGGCGCTGCTCTGCACGGCGTGCGGGCCTTCGACGCCGACCCGCGGGCCGGTGCCACGGCGACCGGCCGGAGAGGGGGACGTGAGCGTCGTACCGCCGCCGCGCCCGCAATACGGCGTCGCGGGCTCGCGCCGGGTGGCCGCAAAGCCGGGCGTCGACGTCACCCGGGCGCCGCTCACCGACCGGATCACGCCGGAGACCGATGCCGACGAAGTGACGGCCCTGCGGCTGGCGGAGAAGGCGCGTGGAGAACTCGACGAGGGAACCACGACCCAGGCTTTCCTCCTTCTCGAGGCGGCAATCGATCACGCACCCGACGCGGTCGAGCCGTACGTCATCCGGGCCCAGGCCCACCTCATCGAGGGGTCGGCCTCCGCGGCTCGCGACGATCTCCAGAAAGCTGTCGATCGGGAGCCGACACCGGCCTGGCTGGCGGAGACCGTTGCCATCCAGGGGGCGACCTTCGAACTCGAAGGAGACCTCGACTCCGCCACGACCCTCTATCGGCGCTCCCTGTCGATTTCGAGCGCCAACGTGACGGCACGCGATGCTCTGCGGAGGTTGTCCACCCCATGATTGTTCTCGGAATCGAGTCCTCGTGTGACGATACCGCCGCGGGCATCGTCGAGGATGGGCGCGAGCGGTCGAGCGTGGTGGCATCGCAGGACGACGTGCACGGTCCCTACGGCGGTGTCGTCCCCGAACTCGCCGCCCGCAATCACGTCGCGCACGTCGTTCCGGTCATCCGCCGGGCACTCGAGCAGGCCGACCTCGACCTCGCGCAGGTCGATGGGATTGCGGCGACCATGGGTCCTGGGTTGGTCGGTTGCCTGCTCGTGGGGCTTTCGGCTGCAAAGGCGATCGCGCGGGCGCGCGATCTGCCTTTCGTCGGTGTGAACCACATCGAGGGACACATTCTTTCCATCGAATTGGACGAGAAGCTCGAGCGTCCCTTTTTGGGCCTGGTCGTCTCCGGTGGCCATTCGGCGCTCTACTGGGCCGGCGAGGATGGCCTGTACGGACTGTTGGGCAGCACCCGGGACGACGCGGCGGGAGAGGCGTACGACAAGGCGGCCAAGTTGCTTGGCCTCGGCTACCCGGGAGGCCGGGAGATCGAAAAGCTCGCGCGATCGGGCGACCCCACCGCATTCGACTTTCCGCGACCCCGGGTGCGCGGCGCCGAACTCGACCTCAGCTTCAGTGGCCTCAAGACCGCTTTGCGTCTGACGGTGGAGCGTCATCCCGAGGCGTCGCGAGCCGACATCGCGGCCTCCTTCCAACAGGCCGTGATCGACACTCTGGTCGAGGCCACGCGCCGGGCGATCGCTCAGACCGGAGCGCGTACCGTGGTGGTGACCGGTGGTGTCTCGGCGAACCAGGCTCTTCGTGGTGGCATGCAGGCGATGTGCGATGCCGAGGGCGCCGCATTGCACGTGCCACCGCTCAAGCGC
>JAPOLW010000698.1 GCA_029976905.1 bacterium
GGACCGATTTCCCTTCCGCGACGGGGTGGCCCCGCCGCACGCCGAGCCGGTGGACCTCGTTTTGAATCGGACCTGGCGCGCCGCTCTCGAGGTGATTGCGGCCGATGGTCTTCCCGACATTGATCACGCCGGTAACGTCCTGCGACCGGCGACGAAGCTGCGCTTTGCGTTGCGGCTTCCGCCGACCGTCGATGCGAAGGACGCGTCCGCTGCCGTGCGCACGGCTCTCGAAGCCGGTTCGGCCACCGGAGTCGGGGTGCGGGCGACCGCGGGCGGTCAGTCGGGATGGAATGCCCCGCCGATGGCGACGTGGTTGGAGGATGCGCTCAGCGAAGCGTCCCGGGCCTGGTTCGGACCTCCCGCCGTTGCGATGGGCGAGGGTGGATCGATCCCCTTCATGGGGATGCTCGGAGATCTCTTCCCCGACGCTCAGTTCGTGATCACGGGTGTTCTGGGTCCGGGCTCCAATGCCCACGGCCCCAACGAATTCCTCGATCTGAAGACGGCCCGCCGCTTGACGGGTTGCATTGCCCAGATTCTCGCGCGGCGTGGACGGCTGGAGGCCGCCTAGTCGCGCCGACGGCTTCCCGCCTCGAAACCGGGCCGAGGGCCGCCTGCAGAGCGTGCAGCGCCAACGGCGGCCCGGTTGGCCCGGGTCGCCGCGACGCGCCTCGCCTCAGTGCCGTCTACTCGCCGACGCGAGCGAACTCACATGTGGTGCTGGACGCGACCGTGGGATTCACGGACGCCGCCGAGAGTCGGAGGGAGGGGTCCGGACTTCTCGGCGGCAATGCGATCGAGTCCTGCCGTGGCCAGTCGGCTCGGGCGGGTGTGTCCGTTCTCCCAGCGGTTGACCGTGGAGACGGTGACTCCGAGTTCATGGGCGAGGTCTTCCTGGGTCATGTGGAGGCCGAGGCGGAGCGTCTTCACTTCTTCGCCAGTCATCGTGCGGGTTGTCGTTGCCATAACTTCACTCTCCTTTTGACCGTGTAGATCCTGGACGCCGTCAGGGCGTTCCTATTCGATCTGCAAACAGTCTTTGCAACGCGTGTGCCAAGGCAGTAGATGCGGGGGGTGCCCGGGAATAGCCCGTGCCCAGGGGGTTTTAAGCGCACCGGGCGTGCGGCGTTCCTCCGGGGCCGCCGCGTTGATTCCCAGCGATGACAATGAACGTCACCAGGGAGTGACACAGCACCGGGGGCGGCGCGTCGGGACGGGCGTTCGTCTGGTCGACGCCGGCCTTCGCAGGGAGGGCCGAGGGCGGGCGGGGACCGAACGTTCGTTCGAGGTGGACGGGCCCCGCGCCGCCCCGGGAGGTCTCGGGCTAGGCCGCCGCCTCGCCCAGCATGCTTCGCGCGATCTGGGAGATCTGGATCTCGTCGGTCCCCGCATAGATCTGCAGGACCTTGGCGTCGCGGCACAATTGTTCGACCTGGAACTCCGCCATGTATCCGTTGCCGCCGAAGAGTTGCACCGCTTCCAGGGCGACGTTCATCGCGGCGCGGGCGGCGTAGAGCTTGCCGGCCGATGCTTCGGCGAGCCCAAACCCTTTACCCCGTGCGGCGCGTTCGATCTGCTGAAAGACGATGTTCTGGAGATTCATCCGGGCGACTTCCATCTCGGCCAGCTTTGCCTGGATGAGCTGGAATTCACCGATCGGCTTGCCGAATTGTACGCGCGTACGCGCGTACTCGAGGGAGAGCGAGAGGCATTGCTCGACGATGCCGAGCGCCATCGCGACGACCCCGATCCGCTCGGTGCTGAAGGTGTCCTTTGCGCCCGACCGTCCGGCCACCTGTTCGGTCTCGCCGATCAGGCGGTCGCGCCCCACGCGCACGTCCTCGAGAAAGAGTTCGCCGGTGGGCGAAGAATGCAGCCCCATCTTCCGGAGCGGCGCCGACTGGGTGAGACCGTCGGTGCCGCGGTCGAGGATGAAGCTCACCACCTTCCGGTCGCGAGGCTCGTTGTCTTCGTCGAGCTTGCAGATGAAGACGATGGTATCGGCGAACGGCCCGTTGGTAATGAACGTCTTGGATCCGTTGAGGACGTAATCGTCTCCATCGCGTCGGGCCGTGGATTTCATGCTGCCGAAGGCATCGGAGCCCGAGCCGGGCTCGGTGATCGCCCAGGCGCCGACCTTGTCCATCGTCAGCAGGTCGAGCGCCCAGCGCTCCTTCTGCTCGATGGTGCCCTTGGACATGATCGA
>JAPOLW010000699.1 GCA_029976905.1 bacterium
GGTGGCCACGAGATCCTCCTCGGAGTCTACCGGCCGGGAACCCATAGTGTCGTTCCGGCCGACGGCTGTGCCGTCCACGACGCTCTCTTGCGGCCCCTCCTGCGCGATCTTCCGCGTGTCGCTGCCGAGTTCGAGGTTCCGATCTTCGACGAGAGGCGACGCGCAGGGGAGTTGCGCTACGGGTTGGCCCGAAGCTCGCAGCACACCGGCCGGGTCCACCTCACGTTGGTGACGGCCGTCGAGCGAGCGTCGTGGATGAAGCCGTTCCTTGAGCGACTGCGGGAAAATCATCCGCGCCTTCAGAGTGCCTTCGTGTGCGTGAACCCGACACCCGGGAACGTCCTTCTCACGCCGTCGATCCGAACGCTGTTCGGCCCCTCGACCCTCGCCGAGAAATTCGGAGATCGGATTCTCGAATCCCGTCCCGACGCCTTCGTCCAGGCCAACCCACAGGTGGCCACCAACCTCTACCGGACCGCGGCGCGCTCGGTGCGGCGGGCCGGGCCGCGTAACATCCTCGATCTGTACTGCGGGGTTGGCGCAATCGGGCTTTCCGTCGCACGCCCCGGAGATCGTCTGCTCGGTATCGAGACGTCCTCCGGCGCGATCGCCTGCGCGCGGCGCAACGCGCGACGCATCGGGGCGCTCGACGCACACTTCGTCGAGGCGCCGGCCGACACGGCGGCCGCCCAGGTTGCGGCGAGCGGGTGGGGCGCTCCCAATCTCGACATCGTGAACCCGCCGCGCAAGGGACTCGGCGCCCTGGTGGCGCGCCAGGTTGCCGCCCTCGGACCCGAGCGTCTGCTCTACGTTTCCTGCGACCCGACGACCCTCGCGCGCGATCTGGAGATCTTCTTCGGCCGGGGCTACCGACTCGATCACGTGCGGGCCTTCGACATGCTGCCGCAGACCCCGCATGTCGAGAGCCTTGCCGTACTCTCCCGCGACGGCGTTACTCGACCCCGATGATCTCGAAGCCCTGCTTCTCCTGCAGCCAGCGCACGGCGACGTCACGCCCGAGGAAGTCGCGCAGAATGTAGGTGCTCTCAGGGGCGTCCCGCAGGAACGGCACCCCAAAGGTGCTGACGAGGTAGGTGCTCCGGCCGATCACGACGCCGTCGGCCAGGAGCTCGGCCGTGTGCATTCCGGCGCCGTCCCGACTGAAGTTGTGCAGCAGGGAAAAGCCGTTGTTCCGATCTCCGCAGACCCGCTCGGTGTCGTTGCGAGCGGTCCCGTAGGCCGCCTTCATCGGCGTACCGCCGTCGACCCGGATCGCGACCTCGGTCGCGTCGCAGACCCAGCCAGAGAACGCACCGATGCCGCTTGCGAAACGGCCGTCGAGCGGCACTTCGAGCAGCCCCGGGGAGCCGGCCATGCCGCCGCCCAGTGCCGCGTTTACCGAGATCCTGGGAGTCGTCCGGCCGGTTCGCACGTCGGTGACCGGTATCCCGGTGGACACGAGCCGCTCGACGAGGGAGGCGGCCGACATCTCCGGGGCTTTCTGTCGCAGAAGGGCGATCGCACCCGAAACGAGCGGAGCGGACATGGACGTCCCGCTCTTTGCGACGAAGCCTCCCCTCGCCGCCGCGGACTCGATCGCAACTCCCGGGGCGAGCAGCTGGAGGTAGGGGGCCGTGTTGGAGAACGCCGCCACCGTATCGGTACCGGTGGTCGCGCCGACGCTCAGAGTAGACGAAATGCACCCCGGACTCGTCAAGCCATCGATGGAGCCTTCGTTTCCGGCAGCGGCCACGATGACCACGCCGACGGAGGCGAGATGCTCCATGATGGCCTTGCGGGAGCGGTTGCGGGCGTCGCAGTTCTCCTGGGAGGTAAAGATCGTCGTACCGCCCAGACTCATGTTGACGGCGGCAATCGGGAAGGTCTCCGCGAGCGTCAGGACATGCTCGAGCGCCGCAACCTGATCGGACGTATAGGAGGCCGCGCAGGGGAAACTCCCCCCGGTACAAGTCGCGTCGTCGAAGCGTGAGAAGATCTGGATGGAGACGAGGTCGGCTTCCGGCGCGACGCCGGAGAAGGCATCGCCCGCGCCCGCTGCGATGCCGGCGACGTGCGTCCCGTGAGCGCATGCCTGCGGCGCGTAGTCACAGGGGGCTCCGGCGCCGGGACCAATCTCGGTGAAGCCACCTCCGGGACAACTCCCCCCGGAGGAGAAACACGCCTCGGCAACGACACGGCCGCCC
>JAPOLW010000069.1 GCA_029976905.1 bacterium
CCACCCGTGCAGACGGGACGGTGGTCGACGAAATCGTCGACGGTCTGGTGGTTCGCAGCATCGTGAACGATTTCAAGGAGGCTCGATTTCGCGACCACTACCTTTGCCCACCACTCGCCAGGGAATTCCACCGCACGCTCGAAGAGACGCGGCCCGAGGTGGTCCACTTCCAGCATCTGATTGGACTCTCGGCAGACCTGCCCCAGATCGCCCGGGCGCAGGGCGCGCGTGTCGTCGGCAGCATCCTCGACTATTGGTACGTCTGCCAACGCGTGATGTTCCAACACCGCGATGGCACGGCATGCGGGGGACCCGCAGAACGGAGTTGCATCGAATGCGTACTGGGTGAACACGCCCCCGTCGAGGCGAGGCGGAAGCGCGTCGCGCGCGGCCTCCACACGCTCCTCTCCCGAAAACCCGCCTGTGGTCCCGCGGAGAACGTCGAGCGCTTCGAAGCACTCCGGGCGGCGATTGGCACCTATGAGAAAATCGACACCTGTGCGCAATTCGTGGTCGACCTCTTTTCCCGCCATCGGATGCCCCTCCCTGCCGATCGCACGCGCGTGATCGCGCTTCCCATCGACCGGGATCGTTTCGAAGCGCCGCGCGCCCCGGTGGATCTGCCGGTGCGCGCACAGCGCCCTCTGCGCGTGGGGTTCATCGGGCACGCCCTCCACCACAAGGGGCCGCACGTCCTCCTCGAAGCACTCGCACTGCTGCCAGACCGCCCCATCCAGGTATCGCTCTGGGGCGTGCGACACCCAGACCATCCCTACGACGCCCGCCTGGAAGAGCTCCTGATGCACGAGCCTCGCGCCCGCCACCATGGTCGCTTCGCCGAGGGGGGGCTGCCCGGCGTCCTCGCCGACGTCGACGTCCTCGCGGTTCCCTCGACCTGCATCGAAAGCTACGGCCTGGCGACACGCGAGGCGTTCGCCGCGGGACGGCCGGTCGTCACAACCGATCGGGGGGCACTCCCCGAGTCGGTTCGGCCGGGCGTCGACGGCTTGATCGTCCCGGCGCAGGACCCAGGTGCTCTCGCGAACGCATTGGCTCGCCTCCTGGACGAGGAAGGCCTGCTCGACACGCTGATTCGTGGTGCGCTCGAGTCGGGCGCGCGCACGAAATCGATGGACGCATACGCAGCGGAAATCGAGGATTTCCTCTACGCTTGAGGAATCAGGCCGGGACCGGGCCGAGCCGATGCGCGCCGCTCAACGCGTGATGCAGTCGATGAGCTCGCCGACGTAGGTACGAATCTCGGCAGGTGCCGGGGGAGCGTCTCCGCGGAGCTTCTCGGCATATCCGAACAAGGCCACGTAGACCGGCGTATCCCCGCACCGCGTCGAAATCCGGACTTCGCTCGAAGAAGCGAGTTTCTCCGTCCAGGCGCGACGTACCTCCGTCCAGAGCGGCGCGGTCTCGGCCCAGTAGGCATCGGCGGGCCCAAAATCGAAGCCCTCGAGGCGCTCGTAGCGGTTCACGCCCGATTCCCGCGCCCGGGCCGTGGCCACCGGGGCCGACGCCGAGGGCAACACCGTCTTCACATTGTCCTCTTCGTGTACCCAGCCCCCGGGAACAATCGTGTGACGATTCACCGCCGAGAGAAAATCGTAGTCATCGCGAATGCTGTGTTCGCGGCGCGGCAAGGGACGTCCGGTACGCTCACTGGTCCACGCGGAAAAAGACGGGGTGTGCTCCCAACGCCCGATCGATGCGTAGCGTGGCGTGTCGTCGACCTGATACACCGCCTGGCTCCAGCGCCCCCGGCCCTCCTGGGCCTCGAGCGTCCGACGCTTCCACCGGCGGTGCCCCTGGTATTCATGAAGCTCCGTGGGTTCGTACTGCCAATCCTGCCGCCAGTGCTTCTGCACGAAGGGTCCCTGCCGATTACCATCTTCGTCTATGAAGACCATTTCGAGGACGTGCTGCAGCGAAATGAAGTCCCCGCGGTCCTCGACGACGTAGACTCGCTCGGTTCCCCACGAGCGGTAGGGCGCAGCCGGGGTAAAGGGCGGCTCGAAGACAACTGTTTCGAGAAAATCGAAGGAGGCCCGGTAGTCGCCACCCATGGCCAGGATCGCGGCGCGGTCGCGCTCGAAGGGGGTCTGCCCGGCAGCGCGAAGAGCCTCCCACTGGGCCGAGGGAACCGGCGCGAGGGTCACGTCCTCCCCCTGGGTCGTACCGCCACGGGGCGCCATCGCCTTCGTGTCGATGAACGGCCAGGCGAACACGTAGCCGGGGCCCGACTCCGCGAAGCGCGTGCTGGCGCAGGCCTGCAGCAGGCACGCCAGGACCAACGGGGCCGCCACCCGGCGCACGCGGCCGAGCACCGGGCGGACTCCCTTCGGAGCCTCCGCGGCCGTTGCGAGCGCAAGCGCTCGACCACCCGCGGCATCACGTTCGTATTCTCTTTGCATCGGCACAACTTTTCTCCCTGTGCGCCCCCCACGGGCCCGTCGCCCCCCTGGGTCCACGGAACCGCCCTCTTCTCACAATGGACCGCCGCCAGTCGGGGGCAAGCATTGGGGGCCGTGCCCAGCCGATTCCGCAAAATCCTCGCGTGCACCCGCCGGCCGCGTTTGCCACGACGTAGGGGCGTCCCCTCCCCGACGGAACATCAGACCCAAAGCCCACTGCGCCATGGATTCCTATAGCGACCGCCCCGGCCACCGGGCCTCCTACCGGATCCCGGACGATCCGATCGAAGCCGATCAGGAGAGACGACGGCTCGAAATCCTGGGACGCCTGCGGGACCGCAGAAGCGCCGCCCATCTCGAACGACTCGGGCTGCGGTCGGGCTGGAATTGCCTGGACGTGGGCTCGGGAGGCGGTTCCCTCGCCCGATGGATCGCGACCCAGGTCGCTCCGGGAGGCTCCGTACTCTCTACCGACGTCGACGCGCGATTCCTGCGAGGAGGACCGGAAAATCTGGAAATCCGGGAGCACGACATCGTCCGGGAGGAACTGCCACAGGACCGCTACGACCTCGTGCACGCGCGGGCCGTTCTGCAGGCGATCGAGCAACGCGAGGCGGTCCTCGACAAACTCGTCGCCTCGGCGCGCCCTGGCGGCTGGATCGTGGTCAGCGACCCCGACTGGAGCGCCTTCGACGCACAGCCCCTGCCCGAGGCCTTTCGGGCGCTCCATGAGGCGATGCTAGCGTTCGCAGCGCACGACAGCGGCTACGATCGCTTTTGGGGGAGCCGTCTGCTGGCGGCCTTCGAAGCCCGCGGCCTGCTCGACATCGACGCGGAGGGCCGGGTCATGACCATGCACGGCGGGTCCGAGACCGCCGAATGGCTGATCCTCGCCTACGAGCGGTCCGTACCCGCCCTCGTCGCCGCCGGACGACTCGACGAGCGAACCGCACAGGAAGCACTGCACGTCGCCCGACGCGACGACTTCCGGATCCTTGGCCCCATCTCGCTGACCTGCAGCGGCCGCCGGCCCGGTGGCCCCCCGCCCTGATCACACCCGACACGACGCTCCGGGGTGCGCCCGCTCCTCGGCGAGTGCTCAGACCACCGTCTCGGCGGAACCCGGGCGGGTCGGCCGCGCGATGCGGCTCAGTCCAACTTCAATCCCGGATACGCCTCGCGATAGTATTCGGGGATCGGCTCCGGATTCGTTCCGACCAGCGGGCGGCGCGCTCCGACATAGGAGCCGGTGGGTTCGTCACAACGTCTACCGTCGTTGTTCTGCCAAGATCCGTTTACGCACGAGACCGCCAGGCCACCCGAACAGATCGTCACATCGGGCGGGTACACCTGCCCGTCCAGCCGACAATCCATTGCCGAGGCCGACCCCGTGACTCCGAAGGCCACGAGCACGGCGAGCCCGATTCCCCGCATGAGGTCGAACTAGCAGCAGGGCTCTCCTGTGGGAAGCGACCGCCTTCAGCGCTCGACCAGGACAGCTACGGCCTCGCCCCCCCCCAGACACAGCGAAGCGACGCCCCGCCGCGCGTCACGCGCCTGCATGGCGTGCAGAAGAGTGACCAGGATGCGCGCCCCCGACGCTCCGATGGGGTGACCCAGGGCGACCGCGCCACCGTGCACGTTCACCGTTTCGAGATCGATCTCCAGATCGCGCGCACACGCCAACGTCACCACCGAAAAGGCTTCGTTGATCTCGTAGAGATCGACGTCGGCCGTGGTCAGCCCCGCACGCTCGACGCAACGTCGTACGGCTCCGACCGGAGCCGTCGTAAACCACTCCGGTGCCTGGGCGTGACCTCCGTAGGCGACCAGACGTGCCAGAGGTTCGAGACCCAGGCTCTGCACCGCCTCGCTACTTGCCAGGAGCAATGCCGCGGCGCCATCGTTGATCTTCGACGCGTTGGCCGCCGTGATCGTTCCCTCCGGCTCGAAGGCGGGCCGCAGACCTCCCATGTTCTCGAGGCGCGCGCGGCCTGGCTCCTCATCGGCATCGACCTGCGTCGTCTCCCGGCGAGACGAGACCGTCACCGGAACGATCTCGTCGGCAAAGCCCCCGCTCGTCTGCGCGGCACGCGCGCGCTCGTAACTCCGGACCGCCCACGCATCCTGCTGTGCGCGCGTGAGTTCGTAAGCGCGGGCGCAGGTCTCACCAGCGCTGCCCATGTGAAAGTCGCCGTAGGGGTCCCAGAGGCCGTCGAGAATCATCGCATCGACGAGTTCACCGTGGCCGAGTCGATAGCCCGCCCGGGCGCGGGGGAGCAGATACGGCGCATTCGACATCGACTCCATTCCGCCCGCCAGAACGACCTCCGCATCGCCGAGAAGGATCGCCCGAACCCCGAGAATGACGGCCTGCAAACCCGATCCACAGACCTTCCCGACCGTCGTGGCAGGCACCGAATCGGGAATCCCGCCATGGATGGCCGCCTGCCGTGCCGGCGCCTGCCCGACGCCCGCCGACAGGACGTTTCCGAAGAAGGTTTCGTCGATCCGGTCTGCCGCCACGCCGGCACGCTCCACCGCGCCCCGGATCGCGACGGCACCCAACTGCGGTGCCGAAAGCGAAGCCAGGCTGCCCTGGAACGCGCCGATCGGGGTCCGGGCCGCCGAGACGACAAAAACGTCACGCAGGGCCATCGACCGCCCCCTCACCGCGCGCCCGCGGGGGAAACGTCTCCACCGGTGGCAGGGAAGAGGCGACGAGCGAATAGAGAACCAGGGGGAATTCGATGAAAAGGGTCAGCGAAGCCAGGAACGCGATCGCGCCGCGGGCGACCCGTGCGGCCAGGAGCGGTAGGTCCAGCGGACCCAGCGCACACCAGACGGCCAGCCCGGTGACGACGAACCCACTGAAGGACATGATGAGAAATTGACGTCGGGAATTGGCGCCGGAATCGAAGCTGAAGAGGTAGCCCGAACCGAGTCGATCGGGCGGATGGACGCGACTGCCGGTCGCCAGCGCACCCAGCAGATGCCCCCACTCGTGCAGCAGGAAGACGCCGATGCCGAAGCCGACCCCCAGAACCACACCGACGAGATCGCTGCGCAACCCGACCCCGTTCGAGAACGGGGCGAACCAGAACCAGAGCGCGGCGACGACCGCCAGGACGATCGCGTCGCGCGCGGCGAACTTCCAGAAGGGGCCCATGGGAGGAGCCTACCAGAACCGCAGCCGCCGTCACGAAACGAGACGCAGCAGAGCCCTCGCGCCCACGGAGTGCTCCCCCGCAGGAAACGCTCAGGGCGAGCGCACGCGTTCGACGAGATCGAGGGAATGCGCCGACGGCGGGCTCGTCCGCGCCGCCACCGCGTAGGCGACCACGAAGTTCAGCACCATGCCCAGGGTGCCGATTCCCTCGGGCGAGATCCCGAAGAGCCAGTGTTCGGGGGTGTTCGTCGCGGGTGCGACGAATTTGAAATAGATGATGTAGGCCGCGGTGAATCCGATGCCGGCGAGCATGCCCGCAATGGCACCCGGTGCATTCATCTTCTTCGAGAAGATGCCCAGGGTGACCGCAGGAAAAATCGAAGCGGCGGCGAGCCCAAAGGCAAACGCCACCACCTGCGCTACGAAGCCCGGTGGTCGTATCCCGAAGTAACCGGCAACGACGACGGCAACCCCGGCCGCAATCCGGGCGGCGAGAAGCTCGGCGCCCTCGCTGATGTCCGGCCGGAAGCTCTTTTTGAGAAGGTCGTGTGCCACCGCACTCGAAATGACCAGCAGGAGTCCGGCAGCGGTCGAGAGAGCCGCCGCGAGAGCCCCCGCGGCGACCAGGCCGACCACCCATGCGGGCAGATCGGCAATCTCGGGATTCGCGAGCACCATGATGTCACGGTCGATGGTCAGCTCGTTGCGTCCCTCCCCCGCCGGTCCGACGTAGCGCACGACGCCATCGCCGTCGTGATCCTCAAAATCGATGAGGCCGATCCGATTCCAATTGTGCACCCACTCCGGCAACTCCGCATAGGGCCGACCGGGGACCGTCTGCAGCAGGTTGGTGCGTGCGAAGGCCGCCACGGCGGGCGCGGTCGTATACAGGATCGCGATGAAGACGAGCGCCCAACCGGCAGAGCTTCGTGCCGCCGAAACCCGGTTCACCGTGTAGAAGCGAACGATGACGTGCGGCAGGCCCGCCGTTCCCACCATCAAGGCCGCCGTGATGAAGAAGACGTCGAGAGTGCTCTTCGTTCCCTGCGTGAAGGCGACGAATCCAAGTTCGGTGCTGAGTTGATCGAGCCGGTCGAGAAGAGCGACTCCAGAGCCATCCGACAGCGTCGAGCCAAACCCGATCTGGGGTACGACGTGACCCGTCATGAGGATCGAGATGAAGATGGCCGGCACGAGATAGGAGAAGATCAAAACGCAATACTGCGCGACCTGCGTATAGGTGATCCCCTTCATTCCCCCGAGAACCGCGTAGAAGAAGACGATTGCCATCCCCACGACGACGCCGGTCTCGATTTCGACATCGAGAAAACGGGAGAAAACGATGCCGACTCCACGCATCTGGCCCGCCACGTAGGTGAAGGAGATGAAGATCGCACAGCCCACCGCGACGACGCGGGCGACGCGCGACTCGTAGCGATCCCCGACGAAATCGGGGACCGTGAACTGACCGAACTTTCGCAGATAGGGAGCCACGAGAAGCGCGAGCAGGACGTAGCCGCCCGTCCATCCCATCAAGTAGACCGACCCGTCGTATCCCATGAAGGAGATCAGGCCGGCCATCGAGATGAACGAGGCGGCCGACATCCAATCCGCCGCGGTCGCCATCCCATTGAGGACCGGGGGGACATCACCGGACGCGACGAAGAAGTCGGCCGTCGACCGCGCGCGGGACCAGATCGCGACGCCGATATAAAGTGCGAAGGAGGCCCCGACGAGCAGAAAGGTCCAGGCCCCGATGCTCATGCGGATCCCTCGTCTTCCTCCACTCCAAAATCCCGGTCGAGCCGGTTCATCAGGCCCACGTAAACGAAAATGAGCACGACGAAGACGAGGATCGACCCCTGTTGCGCGAACCAAAATCCCAATTTGAACCCGCCGAACCGGATGGCGTCCAGGGGTTCGCGCAGCAGGATTCCGCACCCGAACGAAACCGCGAACCAGATCGCCAGCAGAACCATCAGATACTGGAGGTTGCGCCGCCAGTAGGCGTCGCTGCGGTCGCTTCGATTCGATGCCCTCACTGCTGGGGACGCTACTGCGAATCGAGCCTGTACCTCAAGCGCATCGGGGTAGGCCTCCGGGGCGGCACGATCCGGGAGGAGCCGCTAGATCTTGCGGAGGCGCGAGGCGAGATCGGCCATCGACTCGAAGTCCCGAGCGCCGCGACCGGTGAAATTGCCCCCCATGTTGGCGAGAATGAAATGGCTGCATCCGGCATCGACGAGCGGTGCCACTGCGTCGGCGATCTCCGCGGGCGTCCCGAAATAGTATTGCTCCTCCAGAAGCGCGGAGGTCATGCGGGACTGGGCCAGCGCGACCTGTTCCCGGGTGATCTGCGCCGGGACGAGTTCGATCTGGCCGGCGAAGTCGTCCCCCAGGGGATGATCGAGGCCGTGGGCCCGCCAGACCACGCCGGGCAGGCCCAGGGCGTTGTAGCCGATGTAGGGACTCGCCATGGCTTGTTCCAGGACCTGCGCGCGATCATCGCCCAGAACCAGAAGCATGGTCTGTGAGGCGACGAAGCCGTCCATCGACCGGCCGGCCGCCGCGGCGGCCCCGGAGATCACGTCCAGCCGGCGGCCGTATTCCCGCCCGCTCACGACCTGCCCGGGCAGCCACCCATCTCCGAAACGCCCGGTGAGAGCGAGCATGCGGGGCGCATGAGAGCCCACATACAAGGGCGGCGGACGATCCTGCCACAACGGCAAGTCGAAGACCGCGCCGCTGAGACGGTAGTAGCGCCCCTCGAAGTCCACTGGCCTGCCCTGGCTCGCATACAAGAGTTCGAGGACCTCGAGCGCTTCTTCGAGACGGGCCACCCGATGGGTCGCGGGCAGCCCGTACGGGGCCGTGTTCTCCCGCAGTCCATTGCCAATGCCAAACCTCACGCGCCCCTCGGAGAGGTGATCGAGCGTGACGAAGGTCTGGGCGAGCGAGACCGGATGGCGACGGATCGCCTCGGTCACCGATGTCCCCACGAAGAGATCCGGGAAGCGAGCGGCGACATGCGCCATCACAGGCACCGGATCGAAGAGCGCGTCCCCCGACGGGATCACCGAAGCCGCCGCACACATCTCCGGCGTCCACATCCACTTTGGGGCGAAGCCCATGAAGTGGTCCGGGAACCAGATCGTATCCGCTCCCAGCGCCTCGGCCTGCTGGATCGAGAAGGTCGAAACAAAAAAGGGCGCGAGGCATCCGTCTTGATAGCCAATGCTGACGCGGCTCACGGCCGCCTCCGGGTTCGATGTCGCATCCAAGGCTTCTCGCACGCGTTTCCGCTGCTGTCGATGGCCGGTCCGAATCGCTCCGCGACCGACCGCGACGAGCCGCCCCGGTCGCGTTTCGCCCGAACCCCGACGGCCGATTCCAGTGACGACCCCGTCCTCCGTACTTGCAAGCGAGTGCCCGATCACGCAACCCTGACGCAGTTCCCTCTTTCACCGCCCGGAGACTCTCATGCCAAAGACCGACACGACCACACCTGCCGCCCGCGATGGCGCGTCCGACGAGGCCGCCCTCGCCTACGCCGAACTGGCCGCACTCCTGGGCGAAGTCGAGGCGGGCTACATCGGCCCACAGCGCGAAATGCATACCGCGCAGGAACGAGCCGCGGGTCGGTACCTGATCGCCAACGCTCTGCAGCACGGTTTTGAGTGTTGGTTCCCCGCCGACCCCGAGCGTCCCTTGTTCCAGCGCTGGCTCAGCACCACCAAGAAATTGCTCGGCGACAATCCGGACGCCGTGTACTACGGCGCCATCATCGATCCCAGGCGCACCTACCGGATCCGCGGCAACGTACACGGAGCCTGCTACACCTCCTTCGCCGTCGAGGCCGGCGCCCGCGATGGAAACCTCTCGCAGGGCGTCCTCGGCACCCTGAACGATGATCAATTCGACGTCGCGGCCGACGGCAGCTACGAACTCATCGCCGGCCCCGACCCGGGCGAGCGCAACGCGCTGCGCCTCCCTCCCGAAGCAGGCAGCATCACGACACGCCACTACTGGGAGTGGGAGCGGAGTCCCGCCGCGGACCCGACCTTCCACGTGCCTCTTTGGATCGAACCCGTGGAGGACCCGGGACCCGCCGCCCCGATGGACGACGCCGCGATCGCCGCGGGTGTCCGTCGCGTGGCCAATTTCCTGCGTGGCATCACCCTCGACTTTCCGGATCTCCAGATCGATCTGATGCCAGCCTGGGTTTCGCGCGAGGTCAATCGCTTCGACAACTCGGCCTACGAGGAGAGCAACGCCGAGATCGGGTACTCTGCGGTCGACAACGCCTACCTGCAAACACGCTACGAATTGGGTCCCGAAGATGCGCTGGTCATGCGCGGGCGCTTTCCGCTCTGCCGCTTTGCCAACGTGGTCCTCTGGAATCACCGACTGCAAACACCGCCCTACCGCTATCGACGCGTTTCACTCAACCGCCGCCAGACGATCGTGGACGACGATGGCACCTTCTCGATGGTAGTGGCGCACCGCGACCCCGGTGTCCCGAACTGGCTGGACGCCGCCGGAATGGAGTCGGGAATGATTTTCTGGCGTTTCCTGCTGCCGCAGGGAAAGTTGCCTCCCATCGAGAGCGAGGTCGTCCGGGTGTCCGACCTCGGCTGAGGGCAAGGCCGGCCCCCGCATGGGTCCGCGCGCCATCCCTGCGGCGTCACCCAGCAAGGGGAAGACGCAACAGGAAGACGGCGCCCCCGTCCGGGTGGTTCTCGCCGGTGAGCGCGCCATCGTGGAAGTCGGCAATCGAGCGGCAGATCGACAGGCCCATCCCCAGTCCGCCCTCCCGGGTCGTGTAGAAGGGATCGAACATTTGTTTGCCTGCCTCGGGAGAGAGCCCGGGTCCGTGATCCCGCACCCGAAGGGAAACGAACCCCTCCTCCATGGCGGTCGAGACCTCGACACAGCGTCGAACCGCCGGTTCAGAATCGACCGCGACCAGCGCATTCTGCACGAGATTGACGAGCACCTGCTGGACCTGCACCCGATCGGCGGGGATCCCCGGCAAGTTCGGAGCCAAATGAAGAAGGAGCGAAACACCACGACGACGTGCCTCGAAGTACAGAAACTCGGAAACCTCATCGACCAGGTCGTTGAGCGATAGGACGTCCGAGACCCGCCCCGACTGGCAGAGGAAGCCCCGCGCCTTCCCGACAAGCGTGCCCGCGTGCAGGGATTGACGCTGAATTTCATCGAATTTCTCGAGGATTCGCTCGCACTCCAGAACGCCCCGTTCGATCTCCCGGCGAGCCGCCCCCGCCATGGCGCTGATTGCCGCCAGGGGTTGATGCAATTCGTGCGCGATCCAAGCCGCCATCTGATCGGCGGTCGCCAGGCGCAGGGCGTCGGCGAGTTGAGAAGAGAGATGTTCGGCTTCGAGTCGGGCGTCGACTTCCCTTTCGCACTCGTACTCCAGAGTCTCCCAGAGCATGAGAAGTCCCGAGAGCACCTCGGCCCGGGGCGTCGGGCCCGCCTGATCGATCAGCTCTTCATCGATTCGGCAGTGCCCTGCGGCCATGTTCCCGAGATGAGAGAGGATCTCATTCCAGTCGATGGACGATTCGCTCATTCTATCCGCTTCGACGTCCGAGCCGCTCGAGCGCTTCTTCTACGGTCGTGACGACGTCCACCTTCTCGAACCCCAGCGCAGCCGCGGCAAATCGCATTTCGAACCGCAACCGCCAATTCTCGCCCACCACAAACGTGAGAGTCTTCAAGGCGACGAGACGAGGCAGGCGCTCACGCACGACCCTACGCGTCGCCGCAGACGGGCGAGTGCTACCGGTCGAGTCGACGATCAAATGGTATCCGGCGGACGACTCTCCCAGCTCGGCGACACGATCCATCGCCAGGGCGGCGGTGTAGGGCGCGGGGACCGGCATTTGCTCGACGAAAATGATGTCGGGAGCGATGAGGCGGACGCGCGACCGGAGAGCCTCGCTTTCTTCCACCGAAGCGTCGGGGTCGTATCGACGATTCTCGAAGAGTAGTTCACCCCGAACTGGATCCGTCCGCGTGCTCACCGTCCGAGTGTACGGGGAATGGTCACACGGGAGCAAGACACCTTCAGCGAGAAACGAGCCCGGGGCGGGCTGCGCCGACTCCCCTCACAGACCTCATGGGCCGCTGAAGACTTTACTGGCCTGCGGGCGACCGAGGTAACTCTCTTTCGGATCGTAAGCGCGGGGATCGTCCGCCCAGCGCGACAGCTCCGCGCGGCCGACGACGAACCAGTGGACTTCGTCGGGCCCGTCGGCCAGGCGCAGGGTGCGCTGGTTGG
>JAPOLW010000006.1 GCA_029976905.1 bacterium
CGCGCGCCACCTCTCCCAGGAGTTCTCGTACATCGACCTGCGACCGGGTGAGTTCGATCCGCCCCGCCTCGAGTCGGCTCATGTTCAGGGTCGCATTGACGAGCTCGCACAAGCCTTCGGCGCTGCGGGAAACCCGTTCGAGCGTATCGGCCTGTTGCTCGGTGACCGGGCCAAAGACCTCGTCGAGGAGGAGATCGGTATAGCCGAGAATCACGTTGAGCGGCGTCCGAAGCTCGTGCGACATGGTCGCGACGAACTCCGATTTCAATCGGTTGGCACTGTCGAGCTGGGCGACGAGGTTCGCATTGGTGAGCCCCAGGGTCGCCAGATGGCCGATGCGGCGCGCTGCCCGCTCGTCGGCGGCATCGAAGACTTCGTCGGCCTGCCTCCGCCCGAAGCCGAGAAGGCCGACCCATTTCTCTCCCTGCCGCAGGGCCACCACGAGGATCGAATCGAGTCCGTACATCCGCACGAAAGTCCCCAGGCTCGCATCCTCGGTCGACACGACCGCGCATCCCCCGCCCTCCAGGAACCCGGTCGGGCCACCGAGACTTCGACGCGGAATGCGAATCGTGTGGAGATCGTCTCTCGGCGAGGAGGCGCCGGAATCGCGGGCGACCGGAACCAACTCGTCGGTATCGCCGTCGAACAAGAAGGCCAACGCCTCCGTGCAACCGAACAGACCCCGCCCGGTGCGACAGACCCGTTCGAGCAGGACCGCGGCTTCGGGGTGCGAGAGCATGTCCTCGGCGATGCGGATTTGCACGGCTTCGAGACGGCTCTCCCGATCGCGCATTTGAAAGAGTCTGGCCGCGCCCACGGCACTGGTCAGAAGACGCGCAATGGCCTCACATTGTGCCACATCCTGACCGTCGAAGGCGTCCGGCTCCCGACGCGAGGCGATCAGGGCTCCGTAGAACTGCCCGGCTGCGTAGAGCGGTGCCGCGACCAGCGAGCGGATCCCCAGTGGTTCGAGCGCCGCAACGGCCATCTGTGGTGGCGCTTCGTCGAGCGAGCACGCCAGCACGGTCTCCCCGTTTCGGAGGCGGCCACCGAAGGGCACGGCTGGCGCGAAGCACAGACGCTTCAAATGCGTCGTCTCCTCTTCGGAGAAGCCAATGTCCGCCACCGCCCGGCTCTCGCCCTGGTCGACCTCGGACCAGAAGATCGCCGCACGATCACAACCGGTTGCCCCAACCGTCGCTTCGAGGGCCCGGGTGAGAAGCGTATCGAGGTCGTGACTTCCGGTGACGTCACGCGCGACCTCCAGCAGCGCGCGGCGGCCCGATTCGGATCGCTTGCGCTCGGTGACGTCGCGCCCGACGCCGATGACGCCGGTCACCCGGCCGCCGGTGCGCCGAGGCGTGGCGCGCACCTCCCCGAGGCGCCACTCCCCCGACCGATGGCGAAAGCGTAGTTCGACCGTGACCGGCGCCTCCCCCGCGAGGACGCGCTCCTGTGCGCGTGCCGCCACCGCCTGATCGTCGGGATGGAGAAAATCCGTGAGGTGACGGCCAATCCACGCCGAACGCTCCCATCCAAGAAGTCTCTCGAATGCACCGTTGAGCGAAGTCACGCGACCATCGGGCTCGACGACGAAGAGGACATCCTCGATGGCCTCCAGGAGTTCCCGGTGGCGCTGCTCGGAATCGCGCCGAGCGGACTCCGCACGGTCCCTGCGCACCGCTTCGAAGAGAAGCGCAAAGAGATCCGCGGCCGAGCGGGCGAATTCCTCCTCCTGTGCGCTCCACACGCGCGGCGCACCAAAGAGATCGAAGCGGATGACCCCCGCGGGGCCGCCGCGGAGCCGGATTGGCGCAAGCAGCGTGGACTGCTCCCCGTCCGGGCAGTCCGCCAGACCAGGACGAGCGCCCCCCGCAGGGGCGTTCCCCGAGGACCAGACCCTCCCGGCCCGCAGAATCGCGAAATACCCGGCGTGATCGGCGAGAGCCACGTCCGGCTCCGGGACCGGGCTGCCGGAGCATGCGTCCCAGGACCCTTGGCAGGCGAGACGGTCGCCCGGCTCCTCGAGGCACCAGATCCCGACCCGGTCGACACCGAGCCCGGCCGCGAGTTCCGCAGTGGCCTCCCGCACGAAGGCGTCCAGATCGGCACGGGCCAGTGCCTCGCTCCGGGCGAGGCGAGCGAGGATGCTCGCCCGAGCGGAGTCGCTCGCAGACGTGCTCGCCTCGGACCCCGCCCGACCCTGGCTGATCGTTCCCCTGGGCATTGCCGCGCCGACCTCCCCGGGGAACTACGGCCGCTGGCGAAACTCCCTTAAATGGGGCGACTTTCCCCGCCCCCGGCGCCTCGGGAAGCAGCCCCGGCGTCTTGCGTGCCCCCGGGGCTGTGCTAGCGTCCCCTCCGCGCCGCGTGAACCGCGCGGTTCGCGCGGAAAGTTCGCCGCGACGGGGTGTAGCTCAGACTGGTAGAGCACTGCGTTCGGGACGCAGGGGCCGCAGGTTCAAATCCTGTCACCCCGACTTCTTCCCGTCTCGGGTTGACCGCCCATGATGGCCCGGGCGGGCACGGGGTGGTATGCCTCGTTGGGTTGCGACGTTTGCGTGCTTTCGCCGGCCTCGGCACGGCTCTGGTCCTTCTCTTTGCGGGAACGACGTCGGGTGTGGCGGCACCCGGGTCCACCCCGACCTCCCCGCCCACCGGAGCCGCGGCGTCCCCGCCCTCGGGTCTTCCCTACCTCGCCGCCAATCCCCTGGCCGACCCGGAAGTCCGGGAGTTCCGACAGAGGATCGAGCGGCTGGAGAGACGCGTTGCCGAGCTCGCCGAAGGGGACACCGCGCCGCCGTGGGCCGCCGAGCGGCACAACCGGCTCGATCGACGCCTGGAGCGGGCCCTGGCCCTCCTCGAAGGCCTCTCGGCCCGGGTCGAGACTCCCGTGCCGCGGCTGGACGAACCCCTCACCCTGCTCACGGTCTCGCTCTGCACTCTGATCCTCGGCTTCTTCGCGGGACGCAGCCTGCAGCGCCGGGGGACCCGCAAAGACGCGCGCTTTCGTCTTTGAGTGGGGGCTGATCGGGAAAAAAGATCGCTCCCGGGCAAGCGCGGGGCTTTCCACGACCGCCCTTTATCCTATAGGAATCTGTCGATCTTTGAAGGGGCTTCGAACGAGCCCCCGACACGATCCGTCTCGAGACGACAGGGCTCGAGGCGAGACGAATTCTCTCACGACAGGAGAAATGGGCATGCAGACGAACCGAACGACGGGTGCGCCCGGCGCACGTCTTTTCGCACTCGCATCTCCACTTGGCATCTTGGCCGCCGCGACCGCGGCCCACGCCCAGGACGCGCCGGCGATCGATAGCGGCGACACCGCTTGGATTCTGGTCTCGACGGCCTTCGTCATCATGATGACGGCGCCGGGACTGGCCCTCTTCTACGGCGGCCTGGTGCGACGAACGAATGTTCTGAGCATCCTCATGCAGTGCCTCATGTGCATGGCGCTGCTCAGCATCGTCTGGGTGGTGATCGGCTACTCCCTTGCCTTCGGCACCGGGAATGCCTTCATCGGGGATCTCAGCATGCTGGGCCTCGCGGGCGTCGGCGTGGAACCTGGAGAAGGCGAAACCATCCCGCCTCTTCTCTTCATGATGTTCCAGGGCACCTTCGCCATCATCACGCCCGCTCTCATCGTAGGCGCGTTCGCCGAGAGGATGAAGTTCTCCGCCTTCCTGATCTTCACCGTACTCTGGTCGGTGCTCATCTACTCGCCCCTGTGCCATTGGGTGTGGGGCGGCGGTTGGCTCGGCGAGGACGGCGCCCTCGACTTCGCAGGTGGAACGGTCGTCCACATCAGCTCCGGAGTCTCGGCCCTGGCCGCGGCGCTGCTGATCGGCAAACGAATCGGCTACGGCCAGGAACCACTCCCACCGCACAACCTTCCCTTCACCGTCGCCGGCGCGGCGCTGCTCTGGGTCGGCTGGTTCGGCTTCAACGCCGGCAGCGCGCTGGGTGCCAACGGGGACGCTGCGATCGCCTTCGTGACGACCAACACGGCGGCCGCCGCCGCGACCCTTGCCTGGGTGTTCACCGAATGGCTCACGCGCGGGAAGCCGACGGCGCTGGGAGCGGCCTCGGGAGCCGTGGCCGGGCTCGTCGCGATCACGCCCGCGGCTGGATTCGTGAGCCCGATGTCCGCGATTGCGATCGGCGTCGGGGGAGGCGTGCTCTGCTTCTACGGCATCCGGCTCAAAGAGATGATCGGCGCCGACGACGCCCTCGACGTGGTCGGAATCCACGGGGTCGGGGGCACATGGGGCGCGCTCGCGACCGGCATCTTTGCCGACGCCGCCATCGGCGGCACCGATGGGCTCCTCTACGGCAACCCGGGCCAGCTCTGGATCCAGACCGAAGGGGTCCTCGCAACGATGGTCTTCTGCTTCGTCGGTGCCCTCATCCTGCTGAAGGTCACTGACGTCCTGGTCGGTCTGCGCGTCACCGACGAGAGCGAAATGGCCGGTCTCGACATCAGCGAGCACAGCGAACGGGCCTACGGCTCGATCGACTAAATGATTTGGGGTCCACCGACCCCGCGACAAAGGAACGAACGATGAAGAAAGTGGAAGCGATCATCAAGCCCTTCAAGCTCGACGAGGTGAAGGAGAGCCTCAGCTCGGTCGGCTCGAGCGGCCTCACCGTTACCGAGGTCAAAGGATTCGGTCGACAGAAGGGACATACCGAGCTCTACCGCGGCGCCGAGTACGTCGTCGACTTCCTGCCCAAGGTGAAGCTCGAGATCATCGTCTCCGACGACAATGTCACCCAGGTCGTGGAAACCATCGAGAAGGCCGCGAAGACCGGTCGGATCGGCGACGGCAAGATCTTCGTCATGCCGGTGGACGAAGTCGTCCGGATCCGCACCGGAGAACGTGGCGACGAGGCCCTCTAGGCCCACCCATTCGTAACGTGGGGATGGGCACGGCCGGGCCCATCCCCATGCGATCACCCCAGCGGGCGAAATCGCCGCAGGGCTGTCCCGGGCAGAAAAGGGAAACTCGCAGAAGCGGTGCAAAGCGGGATCGCGAGTTCGCGCCGCGCCATGCCGCGGCCATCTGCGACATGATCTTCCTCGACGTCCCGGGGAACCTGGACGAAGTCACCGGGGGACCTGGACTCTCTTCCGACCTGCCGCCCCCGGCGAGGACTGACCCGGTTGTCTGCCCACACATTGTTCGCGCCAGACCTCTTCCAGCCGTCGTCCCCCCCACATAGGACGACCTCCGCGAAAGGAGGTCCAACATGGAAGGACGACACGACTCAGGCGTTCACGACACGGTGCCGGAGGGACACGACTCCGGCGCGCGACCGGATCAGGTCGAGGGACACGACTCCGGCGCGCAACGCTGGCGCGGACCGGGCCGCTCCCCCGGACGCCGGCGGCGGGCAATCCTGGGGGCGACGGTCGGCCTGCTCCTCTCCCTCGCACCCGGGTGCGGCGGTCCCGATGCGGAAAGCCCCTCCACCGGCCCGGAGCCCGAAACCCTGTTTGCTGGCCCGGCGGGCCACCTCCGTCCGCACGAGACCGGTCGTACCACGCGCTTCATCGTGCGCGCGGAGAGCGCTGGCGAGACGCGCACCTCGGTTCTGACCTCCCGCGTCCTACACGAAGGCCCCGACGGCGAGTTCGTCGCCGAGAGCGCCACCGACGGCGGCCCGGCCCACCGCGTGCGCGTCCGCGATACCGGCGATCGCCTCGAGATCGAAGCGACGGCCCGCAGAACTCCCGACGGATTCTCCTGGCGGGAATTGGACCCACCTGCGGTCGTGGTCCGCACTCCGGTGTTCGCGGGCGACGGCTTCGAGACCACCTTCGAGCGCAGCGTCGACGCGCTCGTCGAGACCGAGGAGTCCTCCCAGATCCGCACGATCACCTTCGAGGGAAGAGCCGTCCGGACACCGCGGAGCTGGGAGGCCATCGTGGTCGACGGACGCCCCCTGGACGCCATCGCGTTCGACATCCGCGCAACGAGCGAAACCGCCCGCCTCCCGGAACTGTCCGGGCGCGCCCTGGACCCCTCGTTTCGATTGCGCCTGGCCGGCACCGAGCATCTGGTCCCCGGCCTCGGCCTGGTCCGCGAATCCGCAGCGCTCGACATCTCGGTGGGTGGACGGACGGCCCGCATCGATCTGCTCTCCGAGCGCCAATTCGACTGACTCGAGCGCCCGCGGACCCGCCGGGCAGGCAATCCCCGGGGCCGCCGGAGCCGTTTCCACCGCATCCCGACCACTGGCCGGAGCCGAGCAACCCTTCGCCCTTTTCCCTATAGCGGGCTTCGACCGGTTGTGATTCCCTCCAGGAATGTTCGCGAATGGATCGAAGGCCCCGTCCCCTCTCCTCTCCATCGTCGCCCTCCTCTGCGCAACCGCACTGAACGCGTGCGGCGACTCGGCCTCGACCGGCGCCAGCCCCGGAAACGGAGTCAACGCGCAGGCAGCGGTCGAGGAACTCCGCGCGACCGGCTTCGACAAATATCTCGGCCGACAGAAGCCCAGCCGAGTGGTCGAGGACGGTGCGTGGACGCATTATTTCTTCGATCCCGCCGAGGAGGGCGCCGTCTGTCTGGTGGGCGACGAGTACCAGGTGAGCGTCCACCACGGCACCTCCGACCAGGTCCTCCTCTACCTCCAGGGGGGCGGCGCGTGCTGGGACCACCGAAGCTGCCACCTGGCTCAGACGGCACTGCGGACGGCGAGCGGCCCCGGCACCTCCGGCATCCTCGATCTCGCCAACCCCGCGAATCCCTTTGCCGACTACGACATCGTCTACGCAGCCTACTGCGACGGCTCCGTCTTCACCGGCGACGCGACGGTGGACTACGAGGGCATTCGCACCTTCCACCACGGCCTGCAGAATCTCTCGGTGGCGATCGATGCGCTGCAGAACAACTTTCCCGATCCATCCCGGCTGGTCATCGCGGGAAGCAGTGCCGGGGGCTACGCCACCTACGCGGGCTACGGCGCGGCACGCGTGGCTCTTCCCGAGACGCCCATCCTCGTCTTCAACGATTCGGGCCCCGGCATCCAGAACGCCGATGCCTCCGAAGACGTGCAAGCACGGGTCGCCAACTGGAACTTCACCGATCTGATCCCGAAGACCTGCACGCAGTGCGACGACCAGTACAGCTACCTCACCACCTGGGCGACCGAGCGGGACGACTCGCTGCGCACGGCCCTCTACTCCTACCAGCAGGACAGCATCATCGGGTTCTTCCTCGACCTCGATGGGCCGAGCTACCAGGAGCTGCTGCTATCGGTGACCGGGAAGATCGTCGACCAGAACCCCGGCCGCTTCGCCCGCTTCATGCCCAAGGGCAGCAACCACACGGTCCTGATGGGCAGCGAATTCTACACCCAGACCGTGAACGGCACGTCCTTGCTCGCCTGGACGAAGGCCTTCCTCGACGAACCGGACTCCTGGGAGGACGTCGTCGGGTAGAAGACCGCCCGGCGCGCACGAACGTGCGCCGCGAGGGTCAACGACCGCGGGCGCGACGCAGCGAGACGCCCGCCTCCCGCAGGCAGGCGGCCGACGCCTCCTCCGGCGTTTCACCGTTTGCCACGGCCTGGAGTTCGGCGGCGTCCTTGCCGGTCGCCCGTGCGAAGAAGCGCGTGGCCGGGCCGGAGGCGCGCAGGTCCTCGAAAATCCGCATCACGAAGACACTCTGCACGTCGTCGCCGAAGTCGAGGACGAACTCGGCCTCGCCGACCAGCGCGGCGAACTCGACGACATTCTCGCTCGGCGGGATCCGGCTCCAATCCATTGCTCTCCTCCTGCGCCAGCACGGACGCATGCCGCGCGCTCTCGCCCTCTGCGATGCCCCGCGGCTACCACTCCTACGAGATCGCGACAAGAGACGTGCCGCTGGCGAAGCCGTGCAAAACGCGTCAGGATTCCCCGGCATGAAGACCCAGATCTCCGGGCTGTTCGAGGACCACCGCGAGCGCGCCCGTGCCTCGTGCGCGCCCACGGACTGCACCGGACCAGCTCTCGGGTGGTGGGCCACATGAGCGACGCCAGCCGACTCGTCCGGGCGACGCTGGAACTCTACGGCGATGCCCTTCGCCAGAGCACGACCGCGCTCGGCCGACACATCTGGATCATCGGCCTCGTTCCCGCCTACACGCTCGGGCTCCAGTTCGTCACCGGTCTGGCGGCCCCCCTCGGTTTTGCCGGTGGTTTCGTGATCTTCTTCGCAATGGCCGCCTGTGTCTCCTCCTTTCTCACGCTCCTCGGGGAGGCGGTCGGCCACGGGCGGGTCCGCCTCGAGGAGTTGGGATCGAGTTTCGGCCGCTACCTCAGCCGCGTCATCACGGTCTTCTTCCTCTTCTGGATCGTCCGACTGCTCCTCCAGATGACCGTCTCGCAGAATCCGGACCTGCTGTGGCTCCTGATTGCCGTGAACAGCGGCATCTTCATCGTCTTCAATCCGGTGCCGGAGTTGATCTACCAGGGTCACCAGGACGGGGTCGCTCTGCTCCAGGATGCCGTTCAGTTCACGCGCGACAATCTGCTCGAGTGGCTGGTCCCGCTCGCCTTCCTGATGGCCCCCTTCTTCCTGATCGATCTTCAGGTGGGTTTTCTGGTGATGGCCCGCCTCGACATCCACAACGGCCTGGAATTGGTCCAGAGCGCGCTGGCCACGTGGCTGCCGTTTTCGGGAACCGCCAGGAACCTCGTAGCGACGGTGATCGCCAGTGTCGTCATCGTCTGGGCGATGCTCTTCCGCGGCTTCCTGTTCAAGTCGCTCGCCCGATCCGGGCGACGGCAGCGGATCTTCGCGTCGCGCGCCCGGGGTTGAGCCACCGGGAGCCCAACCGTGCACGCGCGACCTCTTCACGGCCTGCGGGTCCTCGAATTGGGGCAGATCTACAACGGCCCCTATTGCGGTCTGCTCCTCGCGCAGCAGGGTGCCGACGTCATCAAGGTCGAACCACCCGGGGGAGAGATCCTGCGTCGGCACGAAACCTCGGCACCGGGGGGCAGCTACTCGTTTTTGATGCTCAACGCCGACAAACGCGGCGTCACACTCGACCTGAAGTCGAAGCGCGGTCACGCTCTCTTCCTCGACCTGGTCGAACACGCCGACGTCGTCCTGGAGAATTTCCGGGAAGACGTCCTCGAGAGCCTTGGCCTTACCTGGGAGATCCTCTCGGCTCGCAACCCGCGTCTCGTCCTCGCGTCCGGGCGGGGCTATCGGAGCGGTAGCCCCTATCGTCGGCTCGCGGCCATGGACTTCACGGTCCAGGCGATCTCGGGGCACATGGCGATCACCGGGTTCCCCGACCATCCGCCGGTAAAGGCCGGCGCAACCCTCGCGGACATGTTCGGCGCCGTTCACCTCTTCGGTGCCATTCTGCTCGCCCTTCGCGAACGCGATCAGACCGGCCGCGGCCAGCCCGTCGAGGTCGCGATGCTCGACGCCATGTTTCCTTCGCTCCTTGCGTACGCGAGCCCCTACCTCGAAACCGGCGTCGATCCGGGTCGGGTCGGAAATCGGCACTCGGTTCCCGGATCCGCTCCCTACGGGGCCTTTCCTAGCGCGGACGGCGGCTGGGTGACGATCATGTGTGTCACCGACGGCCAGTGGGCGAAGTTCTGCGACCTTTGCGGCGACGAGCGACTCGCCGATGACGCCAGCCTGCGAAGCGCCCCCGCACGCGGCGCCCGGCGTGACTGGATCGACTCTTGCGTGGCCGAGTGGACGCGCCAGAGGCCGCGGGACGAGCTTCTGCGCCTCCTCGAGGACCGTGGAATTCCGAGTGCTCCGGTCCGCAGTCTCGCCGAGGCCCTCGACGACCCGTACAACGTCGACCAGGGTCTACTCCGACCGATCACGATCGAGGGACGCGGCACGGTGCAAACGATCGGTAGTCCGATCCAGCTGCGCGCATCGCAGGAGGGCACCGGATCCGGGTCCGCACCGCCGCGCCCGCCTCCCCGCCTCGGAGAGCACAACCGCGAGGTCTGGGGCGGTCTCCTGGGACTCGACGACGAGACCCTGGCGACGCTCGTCGCCGACGGGGTCCTCTAGCGCTCCGCACCCATCGATTGCTTCCCGCCGGGCCCGGCGCGTCAGGATGGGGCGTCGGGCGCACCGGCGGGCTGGAAGCGCTCGCACAACGCACGCAGATCGGCCCGGCCGTAGTGACGGCCCAGGCGCAGGAGCTTCAGAAAGACCAACGCCGTCAGAAGCGCGTCTCCCGGCGCCGTATGCCGGTCATGGGGTGTGACGTCGAAGAGACCACAGAGGGCGTCCAGCGAGAAACTCCGAAGCTCCAACCCGTCATCGAAGGCTCCGGCCCGCTGGTGGTCATGGTACACGGCTTTCCGGAATCCTGGTACTCGTGGCGCCACCAACTCGGCGCCCTTGCCCGGGCCGGCTACCGGGTGGTCGCGCCGGATCAACGCGGCTACGGACGCACCGAGGCCCCCGAGTCCATCGACTCGTATTCGATCCTCCACCTCGTGGGCGATCTGGTCGGACTCTGTGACGCGCTCGGCGAGCGTCACGCCGTCGTGGTCGGACATGACTGGGGCTCAATGGTGGCGTGGACGGCAGCCCAACTCCGGCCCGACCGTTTCCGCGCCGTCGTCGGCATGAGCGTTCCCTTCCTGCCCCGCCTCCCCGTCCGGCCCACCGACATGATGAAGGCGATGTTCGGTGACCGGTTCTTCTACATTCTCTACTTTCAAGAACCGGGCAAAGCCGAAGCCGAACTCGACGGAGACGCGCGCACCTTTTTGCGCGCGATGTTGTACACCGCATCGGGCTCCGTTCCCGACGACCATTATCGGAACCTCGACATTCCGAAGACCGCTGGTTTCATGGACCAGATGATCGTGCCCGATGCGCTGCCTGCCTGGTTGTCCGAAGAGGATCTCGACGTGTACGTCGGCGAATTCGAGCGCACCGGCTTTCGCGGCGGGCTCAACTGGTATCGGAACTTCGATCGCAACTGGGAACTGACGGCGGCCTTTGCCGACCGTCGCATCACCGTCCCGGCCCTCTTCGTCGGCGGACTTCGCGATGCGGTGGTGACCGGACCCGAGCTCGCCGAACCCAGCCCTACCGTCCAGGTGATGCCCTCGTTCTGCGACGACTTCCGGGGCTCGGCGCTGCTCGAGGGCGTCGGCCACTGGAATCAGCAGGAGGCCCCCGAGGAGACCAACGCCGCTCTCCTCGATTTTCTCTCCGGGCTCGACGATCCCTCGCAGGCAGAGTAGGACGATCCCATGGATCCTACCCCACGCCGCGGCTTCACCAGCCCCCTTCCGGGGGAGGACTGGAAGGCTCTTGCCGCCCGGATTCTGCCCGGAGAGCCGGCCGAGGACGCGGTGGAGAAGCTCCGCAGTTGGAATCTCCACCTCTTCGCGCGCAATCCGCCCGGCGAATTTACCGGCAGCGACGTCCTCTTCATCGAACCCCCACAGGAAGACAGCGGCTTTGCGCTGCCACGACTCGATGGTGGCTTCCGGGAACGATGAGGCGGTGATCACCGACGCCACCGTCTCGCCGGGCCACGACGGCGAGGCCGTGCTGGTCGTGCGCGTGCGTCACGAGAACGGCGTCACCGATGCCGTGACCCTCGACGCCGACCGGGCCCACCGGCTTCTCGACGCCTGTGGAGCCCGATCACCAGAAGAGTTGCGCGGAAAGCCGCGAGGCCTCCTGCTCGAGGCCCTGGCTTCCTGAACAAAGGAGATCGCCATGTTGGACATCCTCATCCGAAACGGTCGGATCGTCGACGGGAGCGGCCGGCCCGCCTTCCCCGGCGACATCGCGATCGAAGGCGGTCGCCTCCGCCAGGTCGGCGGGCGCATCACCGCGGAAGCCCGGCGCGTGATCGACGCCGGGGGGCGTGTGGTCGCCCCCGGTTTCATCGATCCGCATACGCACTTCGACGCGCAGCTTCTCTGGGACGGGCAAGCCCGACCGGCGCTCGAACATGGAGTCACCACCGTGGTGCACGGGAACTGCTCCTTGTCCCTTGCCCCCCTGCGAACCGAGCATCGGCCCAAGCTGGTGGGCATGTTCCAGCAAATCGAAGAGATGCCCGATGCCGCCTTCGACGGCGCCTTCGAGTGGACCTGGGAAAGCTTCGGCGACTACGTCGAGGCCATGCGTGGACGCCTGGCGGTCAACGTCGCCCCCCTGGCCGGGCATAGCCCCCTGCGCTTGTGGGTCCTGGGCGAAGAGGCCCAGGGGCGCGCCGCGACCGCCTCCGAGATTCGCGCCATGCAGGACCTGCTGCGCGAAAGCCTCGATGCCGGTGCCGTCGGTCTCTCGACGAGCTACGTCGACGTCGACGAGAACCTCTTTCCGGTGCCCAGTCGCTTCGCCCACTTCGAGGAACTCGACGCCCTGTGCGCCGTGCTCTCCGAGTACGGTCGCATCCTGCAGGTCGTCCCGGAATTTTACAGTACCGACATCACCATCGCGCGCGTCGATCAGCTTGCCGACCTGTCGCGCCGGCACCAGATCCCGACGACGTTCTCGCCCCTCTTCGACTCCGCGGCCATGCCCGCCAATGTCGCGCGCGTTCTCGAACGGGTCGGAGAACAGGTCCAGGAGGGGGCGCGGGTCTGGCCGCAGGTGCAAACCCGGCCGATCGACATCAGCTTCAGCTTCGAGCAGGCGAGTCTCTTCTTCGTCGGGGTTCCGATCTGGTACATGATCTTGAGATTGCCGCGCGAGCAGCGCCAGGCGGCCTTCCGCAACGAAGCCACGCGCAAGAGTCTCATCGAGGCCGCCGAGCCCGGCGGCGTCTCTCCCTGGGGGCACCTCCAGGTCCGCCACAGCGCCGATCCGAACCTCATCGGCCGGACTCTCGCCGACCTTGCCGGGGAACGAGACAGCTCCCCGGCGGGCGTCCTGATCGATCTCTCTCTCGAAGAGGACTTCGGCATCCACTTCCTGTCGGCGCAGATGGGACACGAGGACCCCACCCGCGTCGGCCCCGCCCTCGCCAACGACCTCGTCCACATCGGCGCCAGCGATGCCGGCGCCCACATCCAATCCTTCGCGACCTACGGGGACACGGGCTATCTCTTCGGAAAGTTCGTTCGCGACGGGGGCTACCTCTCCCTCGAGTCGGCGGTGCGCAAGGTGACGGCCGAAACGGCAGACATCTGGGGTCTACGCGACCGGGGACGGCTTTCGCCCGGGCTCGCTGCAGACGTCGTCGTCTTCGATCCCGAGACGATCGGACGGGGCGAGGAAGTGCCGGTGAACGACATGCCCGAGCAAGGCATGCGCTACGTGCGCGACGCCCACGGCATCCACAGTGTTCTGGTCGGTGGCGAGTTGGGCTGGTCCTCCGACCAGGGATACACCGACGCGCGTGCGGGCGTCCTGGCGGTGGGCTGACATGCGCCGCGCCGCTCCCGTCGCCCTTCTGCTCCTCCTGGTCACGTCGTCTCCCGCGTCGGCCGCGGAGGGGATCCGCACCGAGCGCGTACAGTTCGATCGGGGCGAAACCAGCGCGACCGTCCAGGGCTCCATCCGTGGGTACGAAGCCATCGACTACCAACTCGGCGCCCGCGCAGGTCAGCGGATGGCGGTCACTCTCGAGACCGACAATACGTCGAACTACTTCAACGTCCTTCCGCCCGGCAGCGACGCCGCCGCCCTCTTCATCGGCTCGATCAAGGGAAACAGCTTCGACGGAGTCCTGCCGGCGAGCGGCGACTACCGGATCCGCGTCTACCTGATGCGAAACGCTGCCCGGCGCGAGGAGAAGGCAAGCTACCGGCTCACCTTTGGAATCACATCCAACGAGCCGGAAGCGAGCGCCCTCGCCGGGGATGCCCTGGTCGCCGGCACCGACTACCACGCGACCGGGCAGGTCCGTTGCGCGGTGGGCCCAGGGGATCTGGCGGCGACGTGCGCGTTCGGGGTGAAACGCTCGGGAGGAGGCTCCGGCCACGTCACCGTCACCCGACCCGACGGACAGCGCCGTGTGATCGTCTTCGAGAAGGGGGAGGCCACGGGCTACGAGGGCGGCACCGGCGCATTCGAGGCCTCCCGCGCCGACGACGTCACCACGGTGCGCATCGCCGAGGAGCGTTACGAGATCCCCGACGCCGTCCTCTTCGGCGGCTGACCTACCGGCTTGCAACCCGACGGCACACCAACCCCGCTACCGCGTCCCCTCCTCAGCCCGCCGACGCTTCCGCGTGGAGCCGCGCCAGGAAACGGTCTGGGTCGGCCTCGCGCAGCCACGTCGTGCGGGTCCCGGCCACCGCATCGCCGGCGGTCCAGTAGCGCAGAAGCTGCTTCACGCGGGACGCGAGCCCACGCGGCTGACCGGGCCCATTTTCTCGCATCGCCTCGACGTAGCGCCACAGAAACCGGAAGGCGCGCCGCCGGTCGACCCGCTCGCCCGAGAAGATCCACGGGTCGGCGAGCGCCCCGCGGCCGACCATTGCGTATCGACAACCGGTCTCTCGTCGCATGCGCTCGAGGTCGGCGTGCGTCTTGATGCTGCCATTGCCGCAGACCGGGATGCGCACGGCACCCACGGCACGCGCGATCCGCTCCCAATAGACCTCTTCCTGGTACTTCTCCGCGCGGGTGCGACAGTGGATGGTCAGCATCGCGGCGCCGCCCTGCTCGACCGCCTTCGCCAATTCTTCGACGTGGTCGGCATCGTCGAACCCCGCCCGAATCTTGGCGGTGACCGGAATCGAAGAAACCGCTTCGGCGACCCGACGGACCATCTCCTCCATCGCACGGGGATCGCGCAACGCCGCCGAGCCCGCGCAACTCTTGAGCGCACCCTTGGCCGGACAACCGAAATTGATGTCCAGGACCGGCACGACCCCGAGCGCTTCGACCCGGCGGGCCGTCTCCGCCATCGTCTCGGGGTTGGGCCCCATGAGCTGGAGACCCACGGGCGTCCCGGGACCGGTCGTCCCCAGGCGACGCCTCAGAACGTGCTCGGGAACCGGGAAATTGCGGGAGACCACGACGAACTCCGTAAAGGCTCCACCGAGTTCCTCCGGACGATGTAATTCGAGCACGACCTCCCGGAAGGCCGGATCGGTGACGCCCTCCATGGGTGCCAACATCCAGGGTCCGGTGAACGGAAGTCCCAACACGGACCGTGATGCTAGCGCGCCCGCCACGCCCCCGCCCGCCGGTCCTCTCCCCCGGCCACAGGGCCAGCGCCGGCACGCCGCGCTTGCCCCGAAACAGGGAAGACGCCATGGGTAGGCATGGAGTACACCAAGCTCGGCCGCACCGGCCTCGACGTTTCCCGCATCTGCCTGGGCTGCATGAGCTACGGGACACCGGAGTGGCGCGACTGGGTCCTCGACGAGGAGGCGGCGCAGCCCTTCTTCCGCCGCGCCGTCGAGGCCGGGATCAACTTCTTCGATACCGCCGACATGTACTCACTCGGTCGAAGCGAAGAAGTCACCGGCCGCGCCCTCCGCGAATACGCGCGTCGGGAGGAGATCGTCATCGCGACCAAGGTCTTCTTCCCCTTCCGAGCGGGACCCAATCAGGGAGGGCTCTCTCGCAAGCACATCCAGGAGGCGTGCGAGGCCAGCCTCGAACGACTCGGCATCGACTGCATCGACCTCTACCAGATCCACCGCCTGGATCCGTCGACACCGGTCGAAGAGACGGTTGCGGCACTCGATTGGCTCGTTCAACAGGGCAAGGTTCGTTACGTCGGCGCAAGCTCGATGTGCGCCTGGGAGTTCCAGAAGTGCCTTGGGCTCGCCGAGCGCCATGGATGGGCTCGCTTCGTCTCCATGCAAAACCACTACAACCTGATCTACCGGGAAGAGGAGCGGGAGATGCTCCCCCAATGTCGAGCCGAAGGGGTCGGGGTGATCCCCTGGTCGCCCCTTGCGCGCGGCTTTCTCGCCGGCACGCGCGAGAAGCTCGACGACACCGCATCGACGACACGGGCCGGAAGTGACGGCTTCGCCAATTTCCTCTACGCGCAGGAATCCGATTGGGACGTCGTGCTCGCCAACAACGAGGTCGCGCGATCACGCGGCGTCCCGCCCGCCCGCACCGCGCTCGCCTGGCTTCTGTCCCGACCCGGCGTGACCGCACCGATCATCGGCGCCACGAAGGTGTCGCATCTCGAGGATGCAATCGAGGCGGTCGACCTCCGACTCGACGAGGAAGAGATCGCCCGGTTGGAGGCACCCTATCGACCGCATCCCGTCCTCGGGCACTGACGGAACGCCCACGCGATGCCCGCACCGTCGTTTGCGCATCTGCTCGGCGCAATTGCGTCGTGGTTCCTGTTCTGGGGCATGAGCCAGGTTCTCTTCCAATGGCTCGTCACCGACTACCTCGCCTCGCCGCCCGCTCTGGTCGGGGCGGCACAAATGTCGTTCATGCTGCCCTCGCTCTTTTTCCTCCTCCTCGGAGGAGCCGTGGCCGACCGGCTCGACCCGCGCCGGTTGCTGCTCGCCGTCCACCTCGCGGCCAGCGTGGTGGCCTGGGTCCTGTGGGCCCTGGTGATTCAGGATGCGCTCACCTACGCGTGGCTCATCGGGTACGCGCTCGCGATCGGCACGTTGCAGGCCTTCGGAATGCCGGCCCGCGACACGCAGCTCTCCGACGTCGTGCAGCACGAAGATCTGAGTCGATCGGTCGCCGGCCTCACCATGGTCCAACACATCGCCCAGATGAGCGGCGCCTTCGTCGCCGGCACCGCAAGCCTGATCGGAAGCGGCTGGGTCCTCGCCGCGCAGGCCACGGTTCTACTGCTCGGTGCGTTTCCCGTCTCCCGGCTGCCCGGCCGGCCGACCCGTGCCGCCGTCGCCCCGCGCTCGATCGAGGTCCGCGAAATCCGGGCCGGCCTCGTGGAGGTCTTCCACTCTCCGATTCTGCGCCCGGTCTTCCTCCTCGCGGTCTCGATCGGAACCTTCTTCATCGGTCCCTTTCTCGTCCTGCTGCCGCTACTGGTGCGCGACGTCTACCGAGGGGGCGCCGCCGAGATGGGTACGCTCACGGCCATGTTCCCCCTGGGCGCCGTGCTTGGTGGCGCCGTGATCGTCTGGCGTGGCGGAATCGAACGCAACGGACGGGCTCTTGCCCTCGGCCAGTTACTCGGGGCAGCATCGATCGCCTCGATTGCCTCGGGACTGCCCTTCCCCGGCACCGTTGCAAGCGTCCTGATGTGGGGCGTCGCCGGTGCGCTCTTCATCAATACCGGACGCACGCTCTTCCAGAAGAACGCTTCCGGCGCGCACCGCGGGCGAGTGCTCTCGGTCTATACCCTCGGACTGCTGGGGGCCAGTCCGTTGGGCAGCTTCCTCGCGGGAGCGCTCGCCGAGCCGCTCGGCCTACACGGGGCATTGGCCTTCGCCGCCGCGGGGGCCGCCGTGGTCGTCCTCACGATGATCACGACGACACGGCTCTGGTCGCTCCGCTGAGCCGCACCGGCCACTCAGAGCGAAAGCCAGAGCCGGAGCAGATGGCGGGGAGAGCCAGGCGTATCCTCGTAGCGGGTACGGGCATGGACGACGGTATGGTTCGAGACGAATTGGATGTCCCCGGGAGCGAGGTCCATGTCCAGACGAACGTCCGGCGACCCGGCGATCTCGTCGTAGAGGTCGAGAAGGGCGAGATCGTCGGGGTTCAGGGGCGGCGCGTCCGCATGACGCCCGGCCGATCGGAAATAGTCACTGTGGTAGAAGGTCCGTAAGCCGCCGGCACCGAATCGACACGGGGGGATCGGCAGCCATCCGGTCATCCCCGGGCGCTCCTCGTTGCGGATGTCGAGGGCGAAGGTTTCGAAGAGGCGCGGGGCGAGATCCGGGCGCCGTCGAAGAATCTCGTTCCAGACCGTGACCGAACTCGCGATCCGCGAGAAGCCCCCCCTGCGGGCGCGCCGCAAGCAGAGCAGACCGACGACGTCGGCCGCGTCGCAGTGGTAACGGATCTTTGCGGACGTGCGGTACAGACGCACGAGAGGGTCGGCCACGTCGTCGCCGGTGTCCCGGACGTGGCCGAGAAGATCGCCGTCGGGGTTCTGCGCACCCGGCACACCCAGGTGCAACCCAAGCGACCAGAAGAAGACGGCGGTCTCGGCCTCGCCCCAACGCTCGACCGGAGCGCCGGAAACCAGCAGAAATCCGCGCCCGCCCACCTCCAGGGCCGCACGCCAGCGGGAAATCTCGGCACCGAGGGTGGGAAGCGGGAAATCTTCGCGACGAAGCGCCGCGGTCGGACGCCCACTCACCCGGACGGCCGCGAGCGCTGCATCGATCTCGGCGATGTGCTCTGCCGTGAGCGCAAAGCGCCATGATCGATCCCGGACGATTTCCGCGCCCCGCCAGGCGGCCGGGGAATCCAGCGGGCGGTCGAGTACCCCGTCGTCCGGGCGATCGAAATAATGCACCGTCTGCGCGGCGTAGGAACGAAACCCGGACTCCATACCGAGGAGTCTACTCCGGCCCCGGGGCCGGCGTCTACGACGCACGCGCGGCGCGCGCCCGAGCGAACCCGGGGGATTCCCAAACGCGCCCGGGAAACGTACCAAAGGAGACATGAGTGCCGCGCCTGCCTCGTCGCTGCGACCCGACAGACCCCGGCCTGGACGACTCGCGCGCCGGTTCCTTGCGGCCGTCCAGAATGGCGTCGAAATCGCCCGCTTCGGGGGACTCGGCGAGCGGCAGGGATCGCCATACACCGTGGTCGACGAAGGACACGCCCACCGCCTACGGCGCTACTTCCCGGACGACGACCTCGGCGATGCTCCACCGGTCATCCTCGTGCCCCCGTTGATGATGACCGCCGAAGTCTGGGACGTCGCCCCCGAGTACAGCGCCGTCGGCACTCTGCGCGATCATGGCATGGCTCCCTGGGTCGTCGATTTCGGCCGACCCGAGAGGGAGGAAGGCGGCCTGGAGCGGACGTTGAGCGATCACGTCCTCGGCGTCTGCGCGGCGGTCGAGACGACACGCCAGTTGAGCGGACGCGATGTCCACCTCACCGGCTACTCCCAGGGCGGAATGTTCGCCTACCAGGCGGCCGCCTACCTCCGATCGGAGGGGCTGACCTCATTGATCACCTTCGGAAGCCCGGTCGATCTGCACCGCGCCCTCCTCGACATCGTCCCGACCGAGATCGTCTTCGACGTGGTCGAACGGCTCAGCCACTTCGACTCGTCGTTCCTGCCGGCCGGGATCCCGCGCTGGGCAACGCGCATCGGCTTTCAGCTCCTCGATCCGATCAAGACGATCCGCCAACGCATCGAGTTCGCCAAGCGATTGTACGATCGGGAAGCGCTCCTGGAGCGCGAGGGCATGCGACGCTTCATGGACGACGAAGCGTGGACCGCTTTTCCGGGGCCGGCCCTGCGAAACGTCATCCAGCAACTTGTGTCCCACAACCGCCTGATGCGCGGCGGCGTCGTGATCGGCGACCGCACCGTCACGCTCGCCGACATTCGTTGTCCCATCCTCGCCTTCACGGGACAGACCGACTCGATCGCGCCACCGCCGACGGTGCGCGCCATCCATACGGCAGCCCCCCGGGCCGCCTCCTACGAGGTTAGTTTGAGCGTCGGCCACTTCGGCCTCGTAGCCGGATCCCGGTCCCTGGAGGAGACGTGGCCGGCGGTCATCGAGTGGATCCACTGGTGCGAGCACGGAGACCCCCTGCCCGCCGCCGCGCACCCCCTGACCGTAAGTCTCATCGACGACACGCCCCAGCACACCCTCGTGGATGATCTGATCGACGGCGCCGAGGCGGCCTGGACCATCGGCCGCGACATTCTTGGCGGGGCGGCCAAGGTGCTGGGCGGGCGGGTGGGCTCCCTCGGGCGCATGCTCGACGCCGTCGGCCCGCAGTTGCCGAGACTTTCCCGCCTCGCCTCGATCCGCAGCGATACGCCGATCAGTCCAGGCGCGGCCCTCCAGGAGAAAGCCGAACGCTCGGGGGACGACACGTTCTTCCTCTTCGACGGCCGCGCCTACAATTATCGCGACGCCAACACTCGCATCGACAATATCGTGCGCGGACTTCTGGCCTGCGGAATCCGTCACGGCGATCACGTCGGCCTCTTGATGGAAACGAGGCCCAGCGCCGTTGCCGCGGCCGTTGCCCTGTCCCGCCTCGGCGCCGTCTTCGTCCTGCTCCGGCCCGACGCACCTCTCGAGAAACAACTCGCTCTCGCGCCCGTCGACCATCTGCTGGCCGATCCGGATCGGGGCAAGGCGGCACGAAAAGCGTTTGGGCGCGACGTCCTCATCCTCGGCGGGGGAGGCGACCCGCGGTCGCTCGCCGACGGACTGATCGACATGGAGGCCATCGACCCCGACGAGGTCACGCCTCCCCGTTGGTACCGCCCGAACCCCGGTCGCGCTGGGGAACTTGCGATGATCTTCCTCACGGGCGACGGCGATCGTCTCGGCACCCGGGGCATCACGAACCGCCGTTGGGCGACGTCGGCCTACGGCACGGCATCGGCCTCCGCCCTCACGTCCCGCGACACGGTCTACTGCTGCTCACCGACCCATCACGCCACGGGCATGCTCGTTTGCGTCGGCGGTGCGCTGGTGAGTGGAGCGCGCCTCGCGATGACACGAGGCTTCGACATCGACACCTTCTGGAGTGACGTCCGTCGGTACGGCGTCAATGTCGTCTTCTACAGCGGGACCATGCTCCGGACACTCGTCAACGCGCCCCATGATCCCCTCGAACGGGATCACCCCATCCGTCTCTTCGCCGGCAGCGGCATGCCCCGCGGACTCTGGAAACGCCTCGTCGAGCGCTTCGAACCGGCGCCGGCCATCGAGTTCTTCGCCTCGACCGAAGGGAATGCCGTGCTCGTCAATCTGACGGGCGAAAAGATTGGCTCGGTCGGCCAGCCTCTGCCGGGCGGTGCGGAACTCGCCGTGGCCGCCTGGGATCTCGACCGGGGCGCCCTGGTGCGCCGAGAGAATGGCTTCGCAGAACGAAGTCAACGCGGCTCCCTCGGACTTCTGCTCGCTCGCGCCGCCCCCGAGCGCGGCGAGGTGGTCGGGCGACCCTTGCGCGGCGTCTTCGAACCGGGGGACGCCTGGCTCGACAGCGGAGACCTCGTCCGACGAGATGCCGATGGCGACTACTGGCTGGTGGATCACGTCGGCGACGTCATCCACACCCGGGACGGCGCCGTCGCGACCATTCCCATCGAAGACCTGATCGCTACCGAGATCGACTTCGTCGACTCGTGCGCCGTCTATGGGGTGAAGATCGGCGACGACCCGGTCGAGACCGTCACGGCCGCCATCACCTTACGGCCCGAACGGAAGTTCGACGGCAAGGCTCTGCGGCGGATCGTCGACGCGCTCCTTCCCCGCGAGCATCGCCCCGTCTTCGTGCGGGTCTTCAAAGAGTTGCCGATGACCGCCGGGTACCGGATTCGCAAACATCCCCTGCGGGCCGCGGGCCTGCGCAAGGGGAGTGGTCCCTGCTATCGGGCGGATCCCGAAAAGCCGACCTATTCCCGCGTCAAGAAGGGACAACGCCCTGGGCATGCGGGCGCCGGGGCCTGATCCGCCCGGCGTGCCCCTCTTCCTAGACCGCGATCTCGATCCCGTCGCCCGAGGTATCGTCGTACCGTTGGTGCAGGAATGGCAAGAGCCACTCCCCGGGGACGCTTCGCAAAACGCGACCATTGCTCTCCGAGGTGCCTTCTTCGTACTCGGCACGCACCAGGCGTCGCACTGGCACGTCCGCCACCGGATCCATCGGAGACTCGCCGAGCACGAGGTCGGTGTCCTCGAGTTCCCATACGGCCGTGTGCTTATGTCTCCATTCCAGTCGGACCAGCAAGGGATCGACGTCGAAGGCCTTGTCGCGCTCGCACGACGGCATCGCCTTGAAGCAATAGGCGTGCTGGGTGAATTCGCGCGATCCCAACTCGCGTCCGAGCCGCGCCGCGACCGAGAGATAGGTCATGCCCATGCGCGAGACACTCGCGGAGACGGCGTCGCCCTCGCGCGCAAACGCAATGTCGGCGATCTTCTTGGGCTCCCCGAAAGTCTCCCGTCCGGGCACGACAGCCTGTTCGGTCGTCATCGGCATGGTGACGAGGTAGTCGCCCTCCGTTCCCTCGTAACGTGCCGCCACGCCAAAGACCGCCGAGCCGATCTCGAAGGTGTATTCCGGTGAGATGTGCATGGCGACGTGGGAGAAGGTGACCCTGATTTCCGGGCGCGCGAGTTCGAGCGGCCTGGGAAGGAGGGCCCGCGCGATCTCCTCGTGGGTTTCGTAGACGCAACGCACCGATCGGACGGTACTGTCGAGGAACTCCGGGTTCTCCTCCTGCCCCTTCTTCACCTGCTCGGGCGTCTTCACGTAGCGCAGCGTGGCCATGGTCTCTCCTCTTTCGTTTGGCAGTTGGTCGTCAGGCGGCTTCGGCGAAGCCGCCTTTGCGGGGGCCGATCCGCGCCGCGATCGGCGCGAGCTTGTCGACGTCGAATCCGAAGAAACGCGCCGCATTGCCGCCCAGGATCGCGGCGATGTCGCTTTCGGGGAGGCCGTGGAGCGAAATGCCCCGTTCCCGCTCGGTGAACGGCCACGTTCCCTCGGGATGCGGGAAGTCGCTGCCCCACATGATCTGCTCGACGCCGATCTGATGGCGCATCGATGCCTCGCGCGCCGAGAGGCAGGAGGCGCCGAGCCCGACGTGGCGGGCGAAGTATTCGCTCGGCTTGCTCTTCAGATGACTGTGGTAGTCGCCGAGCTTGGCCGAGGCGTGCGTGTCGGTATAGCGGTGATCCATCAGGGCGAGATATTCCGGCACCCACACCACCGTGCCCTCGGTGATGGCCACCTTGAGACGCGGAAAGCGTTCGAAGACACCGCCCCAGATGAGGAAGGTGAGCGGCCGAACGTTGTACCAGCAGACCTCCGAGACGTAGATGCCCATCGCCCCCGGCAGGTCCACGGCTTCCGGGTCGGTCAGATCGCCGAAGTAGTCCCCCATCGGAGCGGGTCCGGAATGGAAGTGCACCACCACGTCGTTGTCCTGACAGGCGGCCCAGAGCGGATCGTATTTCGGGTGATGGTAGGGCGCGTGCGTGCCCCACTGACACGGCAACAACGCGCCCGAGAGCCCGTTCGCGCGCGCCCACGACACCTCGCGCACGGCCTCACCGACGTCCCAGAGCGCGGGGACGAGGGCGACGCCCACATGGCGCTCCGGGGCGTTCGAGACGAACTCGGCGAGCCAGCGGTTGTGCGCGCGCGCCCCCGCCCACTGAAGCTCGGGTACGATGCCGCCCTCGGTCGGCAGGGAAAGGCCCGCGCCGAAGGGCGGCATGTTCATCTCGGTGATGCCGTCGGGAAAGAGCACCTCCCCCGCCACGCCATCGCCGTCGAGAACCTTGATGCGCTCGGCGTGATCCCAGGCGCCCGACAACGCCGCCTCGCGCCCTTCGCGCCATTGGTCGTTGATCTCGGCAACGAGAAACTTCTCGGACATCCGTTGCGTTTGCTCGAGCTGGATCGGCAGGGCCACGTCGAAGGTCTCGCGATACTGCGGATCCAGATAATCGCGATACTTCTCGGGCGGCAGACCCGCATGGCAGTCCGACGAGATCACCAGGTAACGGTCCATCACTTCTCCCCCACGACCCGCAGCGGAGCCGGGTCGGCGTCGTAGAACTGCTTCACCCACTTGCGGTACTCGATGAGATATTGATCGGCCTTGCAGAAGAGCGGTTTTGCCCGGTGCACCTTGTTGCTCCAGATCCGCTGGTCCTGCTCGACCCCTTCCATGAGACGGTGCAGGAAATCGTCGCCAGCGTAGTCGATCATGTTGTTCGTCGCCGACAGAACCCAGCGCGAGACGGTCCGCGCGGGTGTGAGATCGAGGGGCGTGGTGGACGAATAGAGCAGCATCCCCGCCTCTGGAATGCCGTCGAGCCGCACCGCACTCATGCCGACGCCCCAGGAATCGCGAATCAGCGACGTCTGGAAGGTGCCTACCGCGGTCTCGGTCTCGCTGTGGTTGACGATACGGTAGTGCCGCGGGTCGTCGAAGTACTCGATCTCGCCGGGAGGCTCGCCGCCCGCGAGGTTGTGGACGTAGTTGAAGTGCACCGGGTCGTTATTGTTCTCGTGCATGTCCTGCACATGCGCCTGAACTTCGAGGGCAAAGCAGATCGGCTCGGACCATTGGTCGTCTACGAGTTCGGGAATTTCGGGAAAATCCCAGAGCGGGGCCTTCTTCTGCGAGTGGTACCAGACGAAGATCATCTGGTTCTTTTCCTGAACGTGCCAGGCACCCAGTCGCGCCGCCCTGGGGATGGTGTCGCAATACGGAATCTTCACGCAGGCGCCGGATTCGCCGTCGTACTGCCACCCGTGAAAGGGGCAGCGCACGGTCTCGCCGATGACGCGGCCTCCCTCGCCGACGTGCGCACCGAGATGCGGGCAGAAGGCGTCGAGAACGCGAGCCTGGCCCGAGCGCGTCCGGAAGAGGACGAGTTCCTCGCCGAAAGCATGGATCGGCACCACCTGTCCGCGGATCAGGTCCTTACTGAAGGCGAGCGCATACCAGCCGTTGGGGACGGGCAGG
>JAPOLW010000700.1 GCA_029976905.1 bacterium
GCCCGGACGATGGAACCGGCATGCGGCAGACGCGCGTCCCGCGCCATCGACGCCGCTCCGGCACCGTCATTCCGACCGGCGGCCCCAGACGGCGTTGGACTCCGCGAAGAGCTGCATGTTCTGCTCGATGTCGTACGGACGCTCCTCGAGCGTCGCCGGGTCCCATTCGCTGCGCTCGCGCGCAAAGAAATCACCGCCATAGACATGGATTGCGCCAGTGAGCCGGCGCAGAGGGTTGGCGACCGAGTGGACGATGTCGCGGCCGAGCGGCAGCACCTCGGTGGCCCCGAGAGATTTCGCACCCGCCGCCTCGATGCGATGGCCCGACGCCTCGATCGCATCGCCGGCCGCCGCAGGAATCCGTCGCCAGAAGATGTTGTCCTCCCGACCGGTATAGACGCCGATCACGGCCCACATCCGATGGTCATGAGGCCGCAAGATCATCGACGGTCCCCAGACGACGTTCAGGACCGTGAGTTCGGGCGAGACGAAGAGCGCGCGGGCTTCGGCCCGGCGTGGCTCGCCGAGCGCCTCGATCACCGTTGCCGGTTCGGCAACGGCGCGGGTGACGAGTTCGCGAACGGCGGCTGACGGCGCCGACTCCCCGACGGCTTCCCGACACGCTTCGACGAAGCGATCGACATCCATGCCCATACCGTGGAGGTATCACCTCGCGGCGACCATTTGCCAGGCCCCCTCCCGAAGCCCGCCCGCCGGAGCGATCACGCGAGCGCAGGCGGCCCTTCGCTCGACCGGGACGGCTGACAAGCCGGGCACCAGAAGGTGACGCGCTCCATCGAACCATCCGGAGCGGGACGTCGCCGCACGAGCGTACCGCAGCGCCGGCACGGCTGGCCGCGGCGACCGTACACCCAATGCCGTTGGCCCCGCCGGGGATTGCCCGTGGTCACGTGACCGCCACGACCGCGGTTTGCCTCCAGGAGTCGCTTGGCCAGAGCCACCATCCCGCCCACGTCGTCGACATCGTCGATCCGTGTCCACGGATCGACGCCACGTAAAAAACAAATCTCGCAGCGGTAGACGTTCCCGATCCCGGCCAGATTGCGCTGGTCGAGGAGGCCATCACTGACCGAACGCTCCCCGTCGAGGCGAAGGCGGCGCTCGGCCTCGGCCGCATCCCAATCCTCCCCGAGCAGATCCGGACCGAGATGACCGACGACCCGGTCCTCTTCCCCGGTGGGCAGGAGATCGATGACCGGCAGGCGAAAGCCGACCGCGACCCAATCGGTGGTCTCCAGAACGAGACGCGCCTGGTAGCCCGGTCCCCGCCATCGCTCACCGCGCCGGTAGAGATGCCACTGGCCGTCCATCCGGAAGTGCGTATGCAGGGTCAGGCCCCCGGAGAAACGAAAGAGCAGATGCTTGCCCCGCGAGCAGACCTCGGTGAGTTCACGACCGGTGAGATCGGCCGTGGCGAGTTGGGGGACGCGGAAGTCCGAGCGGACGATGCGTCCCGGCACGAGGGCGGAGCGAAGACGACTCGCCGCCAGATAGACCGTGTCTCCTTCAGGCACGCAGCGCGAACCCCCGGTAGTCCACCCGGAACCCGGCTTCGAGGAGAACGGGTTCGAAGTCCGATCCGCGCAGAGCCTCCCCGTCGAGCCACGCGGGCTCGAGTTTGGCGACCAGACCCTCACGCGCCGCCTCCACCAGCGCACCGAGTGCCCGCTCGAGGATGGCGGCATCTGCATCGAACGAGAGCAGTCGCTTGCCGCCCTTCTCCAGGTAGAGCGCCAGACGTCCCGCAACCAGGACCACCGCCGCCCCGGCCTTGCGGCCGGCGCGATGCCCCGCTTCCCCCGGCCGACGCTCCGGCCACGGGAGGCTGGCGCCATAGGGATTGGCGGGATCCGTTGCCGCGAGAACCACCGCGCGATCGAGAGCGTCGGGGTCTTCGACAAACGAACGCAGACGATCGACGGCTCCCGGAAGCGCGAATTGCGCGCCCCCGAGTCCGTCCACGAAATAACCGCGACGACAGGTGCCGCTCTCCTCGAGTGCCTTCAGGACGCCGTAGATCGGGCCGACCCCGCCCGCGATTCGGTCCCCCGCCACGTTGCCGCGCGTGACCACGCCGTGGCGCCGCAACATCTGCTCGGCCTGTGCATGGGCGCGCCGCGTGGGATCACTCTCCCGCGGCGGCACCAGACTCCAGCGGCCGGCGGCCGCCGGCGGCCCG
>JAPOLW010000701.1 GCA_029976905.1 bacterium
GTCCGTCACCGCCGGCTTGCGTCGGGTCCGTCACCGCCAGCTTGCGTCGGGTCCGTTTCGCCGGGCGTGAAAAAATCGCCGATCCGACAACGGGTATCGCGCCGATGTGCTTGTCTGGAGGTGCCGGAGCCGGCGCCACGCCCACCGAGTCCATGAACCAGGAGGGTTTTTGTCGGAGTTTCGATCCCAGCGCGACGTGACGCGAGCGGCGTCCTCCGAAGCGCCGTGTCCCCGGGTCTGCTAACCGCAGGTTCGCAGGACTGGTTCTCGTCCCTAGGGAGGCAGGGTTCATGATCCGACCCGACATCGACGTGCCCCATGAGCAGGAGTGGGAGCTCTGGCACAATTCGTTTTCCCTCTGCTCGAAGAAGGTGCGGGTCTGCCTTGCCGAGCTGGGCATCTCCTATGCGAGCCGGGAGATCCAACTCGTGGAGACCGGCTGGTACGAAAACATCTCGCCGCGATTTCTTGCCATCAACCCGGCCGGTACGGTCCCCGTCCTGGTTCACCGGGGCCATCCCGTCTACGAGAGTCACGACCAGATCGTCTATGCCTCCGACCAGGTGGGCGACGCCGGCGTCGAACTTCTCCCCCGGGACCCGGAAGTCCGGCAACTCGTCGAGCACTGGATGGATCGCGCCTCGCTGGTGGGCGATCCGCTCGAGGGGCGCAGCCAACGGGCGGGGCATTGCGTACCCGGTCTGACGGTTCCGCTGTTCGCGACGACGATCGCCGGCACTCCGGTCTTCGAGATCCTCAAGGGATTCAGGCGGCACCCCGATCGCAAACGCCCGGCGCTCTTCCTCCTGCTGAAGGCGCTGGGTCTCCGTCGGCTTCCCCGGGTGGCGCCCGTGATCGACCTGATCCGCGAAAGTCGTGCCGGCATGGCCAAACACCTCGATGCCGTCTCTGCCCAGCTCGAAGCGTCGGGGGGACCGTGGATCGCCGGCCCGCGGTTCACCCTCGCCGACGTGAGCTGGATGGTCTTGCTCGACCGCCTGGTCGAGGCGGATTGGCAGCGCTGCTTCTGGGGAGAGGGGCAACGCCCCCGGGTGGCGGACTGGTGGGAGCGGCTGCAGGGTCGGCCGAGCTTCCGGGTCGCGGTCGAGGACGTGCGGACCGCGGGAATTCGCGAGGGAATCGCGGCCCTGGCGGCCGAGAAATCCAGCAACGCCGCTCTACGCGAGGCGCTCGAGGGCTAGCCCGACCCGGCTGCGAAGCCGCCATGGAGCCGATCTCGGCGCGGCTTTTCTCTCGCGGCGTGGTCTCCGTCATGCCCGGCGCCAACCCGCGGATGCACCCCGCCGGTCACCGGGGTCGGCCCGCCTCTTCGGCGACGCGCGCAGAACATCGACAAAGACCCGATGTCCTGTCAGGAAGGGGCCTGGAACCAGACCGTGTCTACTGATCCCATCGTCGTCTGTCTTGGATATCCGGCCCTCGCCGGGTCGCACTTCGCAAAGCGCCTGTCGGCCGTGGATCCGCGGATCGAAGTCGTCACCCTGCCCGTCGACGAGGGCAGCGATTGGTTTCGTGTCCCGCCGCACGAGCCCCACCCCGAACCACCCCCCTGGGCACAGTCCTGTGCCACGGCGCGCCGGGAGGCCCTGGCCCGCGCCGAGGTCCTCATCCAGCTCCAGACTCCCGCCCGACTGATGGAGCTCATGCCAAACCTTCGCTGGCTTCAGGGCATCGGCGCTGGCGTCGAGCAATTCGTGGCCGCGGGCGTCACCCGCGATCGCGTCCGCGTCACCAACGCCTCCGGCGTCGGCGCGGGCTCGATTGCCGAGTTCGTCATCGCCCGACTGCTTCAAATCTGGAAACGCTTGCCGGAAGCCGATCTCCACCAGCAACGTCGCGAGTACACGAGAATCTACGGCCGACGATTCGCGGGGTCGGTCATCGGCCTGGTCGGCCTGGGCGCAATCGGGGAGGCGGTGGCGCAGATCGCGCGCGCCATGGGATGCCGTGTCCTGGCGACGCGACGGACGGCGGTCCGGGCAGACGCCGCGGCAGGCCCGGCCCACGAACTCTTCGCGCCGCAACGACTCCACGAGATGCTGGCGCGTTGTGACGCGGTCGTTCTGGCGGCCCCGGCAACGCCGGAAACCCATCACCTGATCGACCGCAAGGCCTTCGAGGCAATGAAGCCCGGCGCGGTCCTGGTCAACGTCGGCCGCGGGTCGCTCGTCGACGA
>JAPOLW010000702.1 GCA_029976905.1 bacterium
AGGCCGCGGCAACCGCGGAGATGCGTACGCCGGACGCGCGTTCGACGGCGGCCGGGACCGGGCGTACCCGCGCCGCCCTGGCCCGCCGCATGGCGGCGCGGGGAGGGCCCGCGGCCCATTATCGCCAGATCGCACTGCTCGCGGACGGATTGGTCCTGTGCGTGGCCTTCCCGCTCGCCTATCTCGCCAAGACGCGGCTTCTCCCTGCCGACTTCACTCCGCTGTACGCTCCGGAGGTCTACCTGGCTCCGGCGGCGCTCGTCGCTCTCGCGACGCTCTTCGTCCTGGAGCGCCGCGGTGCCCATACGCCGGTGGAGAGCCTCTCGTCCAGCGCCATCGTGCGCACGGTCTTCTTCGCCGTGGGCAGTGCCATCATGTTCGGCGCGACGTTGCTCTTTGCCTTCAAGGTCGCCTACGTGTCCCGGCTCTTTCTGGCTCTCTACGGGATCACCAGCGCCGTTCTGTTGACGATCGTCCACTTCGGCCTTCGCTGGTTCGTCTCGCGGTCGCGCGCCATCGGCGCAGCCTCGGCGCGCATTCTTCTGGTCGGGAGTGAGGCCGAGTCGGAGCGCCTCGCGCAGGCCCTCTCCGAGGGGGCCCCCTTTGGCGTGACGGTGGTGGATCGCTTTTCGGCCCACGATCTCCGCCAGGCCACGCGGCCGGTTCCCGTCGGCCAGCAGGTGGAGTTCCCGGCACTCGACGCGCTGCTCGCCGACGAGGCGATCGACGAGGTGGCGGTGGCCACCACGGACATCGGTGCGACCGATCTCGCCGAACTCGCGTCGGCCTGCGACCGGGAGGGGGTCCTTCTGCACGTTGCGGTGGCCGGCCTGGGGCCCGGATTCGAACACGCCGTCCTCGAGCAGGTCGGCGACGTGGCCCTGTTGTCGATCAATCCGCAGGTCCATTCGGCCTGGGCGCGTGCCGCCAAGCGCGCTCTCGACCTGGTTCTTGCTCCCGTTCTGCTTGTGGCGTCGGCACCGCTCTGGCTCGCGATCGCACTGGCCATCAAGATCGACTCCCCGGGGCCGATCTTGTTTCGGCAGACCCGATTGGGATTGAACAAACGGCGCTTCCGCATCCTGAAGTTTCGCACCATGCGGCAGGATGCCGAAAGGCGTCGAGAAGAGATCGAGGCGCTCAACGAGGCCGACGGGCCGATGTTCAAGGTTCGCCGGGACCCCCGTGTCACACGGGTCGGCCGCATCTTGCGGCGCTTCGACCTCGACGAGCTTCCGCAGTTGCTCAACGTGCTCGCCGGCCAGATGACCCTGGTCGGTCCCCGACCGATGTTGCCGGGGGAGGTCACCGATTTCGCTTCGTGGCAGCGCAAGCGGTTTTCCATGCATCCGGGAATCACCGGCGCCTGGCAGGTGAGTCACGCGCTGGGCGACCCCTTCTTGACCGGCCTGCACGCCGACCTCGACTACATCGAACATTGGTCCTTGATGCTCGATCTCCGGATCCTCGTCCGCACCCTCCCCGCCGTTTTGCGCAATCGGGAGGGAAAGTGAGCCGATCGGATCCTGCGGCTCCCGTTCCCTTCCTCGGCCTGCGCCGGGAGTACGAGTCGGTGGCGGCCGAGTTGGAGCCGGCCGTTCTCGACGTGCTGCGCGAGCAGGCCTACGTGCTGGGTCCGGCGACGGAGAAATTCGAACGGGAGGTGGCGGCCCTCGTGGGCGTGGAGTTTGCGGCGGGCGTGTCTTCGGGCTCCGACGCGATCGGGCTCGCCCTGGCAGCGCTCGACGTCGGGCCGGGCGATCAGGTCGTGACCACGCCCTTCACCTTCTTTTCCACGGCGTCGTCGATCGTGCGATTAGGAGCCGAACCGGTCTTCGCCGACATCCGCGCGGACGATTTCCTGCTCGATCCCGCCCGCGTCGCAGAGGTGATGGGAGGGCGGACGCGCGCTCTGCTCCCCGTCCACCTCTACGGACAGTGCGTCGACTTCGCCGCCTTCGACGCTCTGGCCCGGCCGGCGCGCCTCCCGATCGTCGAAGACGCAGCCCAGGCAATCGGTGCGCGTCGGGGCGGTCACGCGGCCGGTGCCTTCGGTGACCTCGGCTGTTTCAGCTTCTATCCGACGAAGAATCTCTCCGCGGCGGGAGAGGCGGGTCTCGTGACGACCTCCGACGAGCGGTTGGCGGCGCGCGTGCGTCGGCTGCGCAACCATGGTTCGGAGCGGCGTTACGAAC
>JAPOLW010000703.1 GCA_029976905.1 bacterium
CGATGCGCACCAGAGAGAACAGACGGGTGTCGCGAAGGCGGCCCTGGGTGGCGCGAAGCTGTTCTGCATCGAAGGGCGCCCCCGGCCGGTACTCGATCTCCCGGCGCGCCAGGCTCTCGGGGACGGTCTCCAGGCCCCGGATCGTCGTCTTTCCGAAAACGCCGAACGCGCCCGGCGCGAGCCGGAAGGCGACCTCCGCGCAGCGCCGGGCCACATCGACCCGGGCGTGGCGCTCCACCGATGCGTCGGGGTAGCCGTGCCGGGCCAGATAGAGCGCATAGCGCTCGGCTGCGGCTTCGTATCCCGAGCGCGTAAAGGGCTCCCCCACCGCGATCGGGAAGTCCTTGGCGATCTCTGCCGCCGCACTCTCCGGCAGGGCGACCCCGGAGACGTCGATGAAGAGACTGCAGACCCGGACCGATGGCCCCGGGTCGACGTGGATGCGGACGTCGACCGTGCCGGGACGCCCCTCCGGGTCGCCCGCAGACGGGGGCACCGGCGGTCTAAGAACCTCGAGGGACTCCTCGACCCGGGCCTCGTAATGTCCCCCGGCCTGCAGGCGGGCGCGAATGGCATCGAGGTCCCCGTAGAGATAAGCGGGTTCGAACGGTGGCTGCCGGCTCCAGAAGCTCCACCACGGTCGAGCGCGGGTCTGCAGGGTCGCTTGCAATCTCCACGCCTGGAGCCACCCGAGCCCCTCCAGGGAAACCCCGGCGACGGCCCAGGGCCCGCGCGGGTCGAATTCGGCCAGGGTACGGACGCCGCGCGGATCGACGCCGCTCGCCCCGGCCGGCGCCGGGGCGAGGAGCAGGAGAAGCAACGCTCCAACGGCACCGCCTGCGCCCGGCCTCAGCACGCCCCGTTCCGCACAACCGCTTTACAAACACGGCGCACGGACCGAGAAAAGAGAAAGTCACCATTGGTCCGCCCGCAGACAACCGGTAGCGTCTAGGGAGGGCCTCGCCGGGTCGACGGCGGACCGGGGAAGAAAGACGTGTCCCGCACAGACTTCATAAGCCGCGCCAACGCCGAATTCCTCGACCAACTCCACGAGCAGTACACGCGAGATCCGGCTTCGGTCGATCCCACCTGGCGGGCCTTCTTCGAGGGAGAAGAGATCGGGCGGGCCGAGGCGTCGAGGGCCCCCGCCGTCCGACCGGACCCCGCCGGCGGCACGACACCCCGACCGCGGACCTTCGGACTGGTGCACGGCTACCGCGACCTCGGCCATCTCCTCGCCGACGTCGATCCGCTCTCGGCACCGCCCAGCTGGCATCCCCTACTCGATCTCGCACACTACGACCTGCGCGAGGAAGACCTCTCGGGTCCCTGCGAGCCGGGCGGCCTGCGCGGAGCGCCGCCCGCGACCCTCGACGAACTCGTCCGGGCCCTGCGCCAGACCTATTGCGGCACGATGGGCGTCGAGTTCACCGGCATCCGGGATTCCGAGCAACGGGAGTGGCTCGAGGAGCACATGGAGCCGACCCGCAACCGGCCGCAACTCGAGCGCGAGGACCGGCTGCTCCTGTTCACCAAGCTGGTCGAAGCGGAGACCTTCGAGCGCTTCTTGCACAAAAAGTTTCCCGGTCAGAAGCGCTTCTCGCTCGAAGGAGGCGAGACGCTGATCCCGATGCTCGAATTCCTCGTGGAGGAGGCCAGCCGCGCGCAGGTCGAGCAGGTCGTGCTCGGCATGGCGCATCGGGGTCGACTCAATGTGCTCGCCAACGTCGTCCGCAAACCCTACGAGATGATTCTCGCGGAATTCGACGGCAGCCTGCTTCCGGACTGGGTCCAGGGAGACGGCGACGTCAAATACCACCAGGGGTACTCTCGCGATTACCACGCTCGTGGTGGCGGTGTCGTGCACGTCTCCCTCACGCCCAACCCGAGTCACCTCGAGGCCGTAAACCCCGTGGTCGAAGGCAAGGTACGCGCCAAGCAGAATCAGCTCGGCGATCGCGAACGCCGCCGCGTCCTCCCCGTGCTCGTCCACGGAGACGCCGCCTTCATCGGCCAGGGCGTGGTTCCCGAGACACTCCTCCTCAGTCATCTGCCCGGGTACTTCACCGGCGGCACGGTGCATGTGGTGATCAACAACCAGGTCGGCTTCACCACATCGCCCGAAGCCTCGCGTCCCACCCGCTACACCACCGACATCGCCCGCATCATCGAGTCGCCGGTTTTCC
>JAPOLW010000704.1 GCA_029976905.1 bacterium
GGACTGCGGCCACGTGTCGCGGCGTCGGCATGCGCAAAGGTGTCGAGCCGTGCGCGCAAGGTGCGGACGACATCGGGGTATTCCGCGGCGACGTTGCGTCGTTCTCCGGGGTCGGGGCCGATCGCGTAGAGTTCGGCCTCCTGGTCGGGGGGGACGACGAGGGACCACTGCGCCGTCCGGATCTTCTCGGGAACGCCCCAGATGTGCACGGCATCGCGGTCGGTGTCGCCCCCGGTCGGGGCGCGCGCGAGGTCGTAGCCGGTGAAGGTGATGGGCGGATTCGCGCCGGCTGCCGCCACGACCGTCGGAGCGACGTCGGCCAGAGAAGCAAGGCCGGCGATACGCGTGCCGCCGCGCCGACCTCGCGGCAGTTTCACCAGAAGCGGGACGCGGACGATCTCGTCGTAGATCTGCTCGTGGAGGAGCATGCCGTGCTCGAGGAATTCCTCCCCGTGATCGGAGACGACGACGAGGACGGCTTCGTCGTAGAGGCCACGCTCCTTCAATGCATCGAGAAGGTCGCCGAAGCGGGCATCGGCATGCGCGACCCCGCCGTCGTAGAGTTCGGTCAGGTAGCGGATTTCGTCGGGCCGGAAATACTCGCCGAGATCGACGGCACCTCGGCGCGTTTGCTGGTTGAGATGGGCGAGTAGTTTCGACGCGCAGAGGTCGTCGCGGCAGCCGTCGAACGAATCGGGTGCGGCGGTGACGAAGCGGTCGCGGAACGGGGGCGGTGCGTCGTAGGGCAGTCGGTCCCAGTCGGAATGGATGTCGAGCGTATGGAGGAAGAGAAAGGGCGGTCGCCCGTCTTCCTCGTCGAGCCAGGCGAGGGCCTTGGGAAGAATCTGCTCGAAGCCGCGGCCCGCGTCGTCGAAATGCTCGAATCCCCGGCCGAAGCCCCAGTGTCGCTGGACGTAACCGGCTCCGGTGAAGCCCGCCGTCCGATAGCCCGCCCCACCCAGAATCTGCGCCAGCGTCGGGATCGCGGGGTCGAGTTTCGTGCCGCTTTCCGCGGTGACGCCATGGACGCCCGGTGGCAGCGACGTGAGCAGGGTCATGTGGGCGGGCAGGGTGCCGCCGCCGGTCGTGAAGGCATTCTCGAAGAGAACGGCATCCTCGGCGAAGGCGTCGAGTCGGGGCGTCGTCGCCCGCGTATGACCGTAGGCGCCCACGTGGTCGGCGCGCAGGGTGTCGAGAGAGATCAGAATCACCGGCGGTCGCTGCGGTGCCGCGGCGCGATTTGCCGACCCACCCCCGGCCGCGTCGGTTGCCGGGCGAGGATGGTCCCGGGAGTCGCCGGGCGAGAGGCCGGTCGTGTCGCTTCCGTCCACGGTGGTCGGCGCGGCGGGCGCGCTTCGGGCGGGCGCCGAGAAGGCGGTCAGCACGAGCAGCGAGAGGACGAGCGTGCTCCGGCGGGTCATGGACGCTCCACCACGATGGTGCCGTCCGCGAGGCGCTCGCGCAGGTCGCGCTTGAGCACCTTGCGCGAGGGACCCAGGGGCAGGCTCTCGACCGTCGCCCATTCGCGGGGCACCTTGTTGCGTGCGATCCGCGCGGCCGACCAGACGCGCAGCGCGGCGAGGTCGGGTCGACGATCGAGGTTGGGGACGATCAGTGCCACGATCTCCTCGCCGTAGTGCGGGTCGGGGCGGCCGACCACGGCGGCCTCGCGTACGTCGGGGTGCTGGGCGAGGACGGCCTCGATTTCCGAGGGGTAGATGTTGTTCCCGCCGCGGATGATCATGTCCTTCAGACGGTCGACGACGTACAGACGGCCCGCCTCGTCGAGTCGGCCGACGTCTCCGGTATGCATCCATCCATCCGCGAGCGTGTCGCGAGTGGCCTCGGGGTCGTCGAGGTAGCCCGACATCAGGTTCTGCCCCCGGACGCGCACCTCGCCGGTCTCGCCCGTCGGAACGTCGGTCCCGGCGGCGTCGGTCACGCGTACCTCGACTCCGTAGGCGACGCGCCCGACGCTACCGACGACGCGCTCGTCGGGCGGCGCGTTGATCGTCGAGAAGGTCGCTTCGGTCATCCCGTACCCCTGGCGGATCTCGGCGCCGAGCCGTTTCTCGGCGCGGTGCAGGATTTCGTCGGCGAGGGGCGACCCCGCGGAAAGGCACCAGCGCAAGGCCGGAAGCGGCGCGATCGGCGGTAGGGCGCCCCAGGCCGAGAACATCGT
>JAPOLW010000705.1 GCA_029976905.1 bacterium
ACACGATCCGCGAAGGAACGGTTCACACCGCGCCCGCTCTGCCGCGCAGGAGAGAGAGGGCTTCCGACCGCGCGGCGCGATTGCGGACGAAGGTGCCACGCACGGCCGTGGTGACCATGTCGGCCGTCGGCTTGTTGGCTCCGCGAATGGTCATGCACATGTGGCGGCTCTCGAGCACGACGAGAGTCGCTTTCGCGTTGAGGTGTCCATGGATCGCGTCGGCGATCTGGGTCCCCAGCCGCTCCTGGATTTGCGGTCGACGAGCGAAGGCGTCGACCGTTCGAGCGATCTTGCCGAGGCCGACGACCTTGTCGGCAGCCGGCTGGTAGGCGACGTGGGCACGGCCGTGGAAGGGGAGGAGGTGGTGTTCACAGAGGCTCGAGAACTCGATGTCGCGCACCATGACCAGATCGCCCTCGCACCCTTCGTGGTCGAAGACCTTCGCGAGGTGCTCGGCAGGGTCCTGATAGAGACCCTGGACCATTTCGCGGAAGGCCTTGGCGACCCGGCGCGGCGTATCCTGGATTCCTTCGCGGTCGGGGTTCTCCCCGAGACCGATCAGGATCTCGCGGACGGCCGCTTCGGTCCGTGGGGCGTCGAAACTTTCAGGGGCGAGCGCGGACGGCTCGACCTCGGGAAGAACGTGCGCGAGGCTGGATTGCGGGACCACGGCGAAATCTCCGTCGACGCTCAGGCCGCCTCGGCGACCGCGTCCGAAGTTTCGGGCCGCATCCGCTCACGCACCAAACGCCGGATCCACTCCGGATCGATCTGGAAGCGGTGGCAGATCGGGACGAAGGAGAGGAAGTAGGATTCGTTGTCCGACTCGATCCAACGGATGGCCGCGCGGGCTTCGCTGCGTTGGTGCTGCAGGGGAGAGTCGAAGTGCCGAACGGCGCACTGGACGGCGTCGAAGAGGATCGCCCGGTGGAGATCGAGCTCCGGGGAATCCTCACCATCCGCGGGCTGGTGGAGGGGCACCTGAGCTGCGTCCACCGCATGCGACATGATGAGCCGATCGATGATGCGGTCCACTTCGTCGGGAGAAAGACGCTTGGTCGGCGTCGTCCAGGTGAATACGTCAAACTTTTTCATGAGATCCTCCGTTTTGGGCAGATACCGTTCAAAACGCCCAAATCATTCAAAACGATCATTACGGAGTTTGAGGTCAGGGGTCAAGCCCCCGGGAGGCTAATTTCGGAAATTTTTTCCTTTTGCCCGCGAGCAAAACGTTCATATTCGGTTCATGCTCCCGACGGGTCGGACCCACATCAGCCCCCGTGACCTTGCCGCCGCGGTGGACGTCAGTGAGTCCTCCCTCAAAAGATGGGCCGACAGTGGCCTCCTGCGGGTCACCCGAACGGCCGGTGGGCACAGGCGGATTCCGGTCGGAGAGGCCATCCGCTTCGTCCGCGAGACGAAGCTGCGGGTCCTCGACCCGTCCCTGATCGGACTCCCCAATGTCGGTCCGACCTCGCCCGATGCCGAAGAGCTACGCGCCAGCGAACTTGCCGAGTTCTTTACGGCCCACCGGGGTCGGGACGCGGCCAATGCGATCGTGCGGGCCTTTTTGTCCGGCGCGCGGGTGGCCGACCTCTGCGACGGCCCGATCCGCGAAGGGCTGCAGAGCATCGGCGACCTCTACAAGTCGCACGACGAAGGCATTGCCATCGAACATGGCGCCGTCGATTCCTGCATCCAGGCCCTGAACACCATTCGGCACAGCCTCATGAATTCCGACGAGGACGCGCCCGTTGCCGTGGGCGGGGCTGCCGCCGGCGATCCCTACATCCTTCCGTCCCTCTCGGCGGCCGTCGTCCTCGAGGAAGCCGGCTTCCGGGCGATCAATGCAGGACCCCACACCCCCCTCGAGGCTCTTCTGGCGACCATTCGACGGGAGGGGGCACGATTGATCTGGCGGTCCTACAGCATCGACTTGACGCCGAAGTGCCTCGAAGAGGAGCACCGGCTTCTGCGGGAACTCGACTCCCAGGGACATTGTGAGATCGTTCTGGGAGGGCGGTGTGCCCAGGCCGCGAGCGCGGCGGAAAGTGGCTTGCACGCCTTCTCCGCCCTCGGAGAACTCTCCGGATTTGCCCAGGGGCTCCTCTCCTCGAACCGGCGCGCCGCCTCCAACGGCTGAGTTCCACCCTCGGGCGACGAGGACCCCCGGT
>JAPOLW010000706.1 GCA_029976905.1 bacterium
TGCCAATTGATCAACTGCAGGGCTTCGGACTCGATGCGAGGGAAGGTGTCCGGCCCCAAGCTGTTGGTCTCCTCGTAGTGGTCGCCTTCGGCTTCCAGAATCCAGGCGCCGGCGTCGGCCAATACGAAGTTGTACGGCGGAATGATGTAGCCGATCTCGTCATTTCCGAGCCCCACAATCCAGTTCAGCTCGCCCGTCATCTGGTCCAGCAGGTAAGGTCCTTCGGGAGCCTGTGACAGGTCTGGCGGGTTGGGATTGTCCGGGTCGACAATCGGCACCCCCGGTGCGGTGTACGCGCGCCCCCGACACAACGTCGGTTTCTGGGTGGTGGACGCCTTCGCCGCCCAAGAGGGGGTCGCCTTGGGCTCGAGCTCCCGCGGAGCTCTTTGGGGCCGCCTGGAGTCCGACACCCTGGGCGAGGTCTTCCTCGCCAAGCCCCAGCGCTACATGAATCGGAGCGGCCGCCCCCTGCGCGATCTTCTCGCGGATTGGGAGGTTTCGGTCGAGGACGCGATCGTCGTGCACGATGACGTCGATCTCGCGCCGGGTCGGCTCAAGCTGAAGCGGGGCGGCGGGGCGGGGGGGCATCGGGGGCTCCTCTCGATCGAGGCCGAGACGGGCTCGCGAGACTTTTGCCGGCTTCGGTTCGGGGTTGGCCGACCTCCTCCCGGGGGGGAGACGTCGGAGTATGTTCTGGAACCGATCGGGGCAGGGGCAGGCCCCATGCTCGCGGCGGCGGTCGAGCGGGCCGTGGACGGGCTGCGGGGCTGGCTCTGCCTGGACTTCCAGGCAGCCGTGAAGAACGTGAACACGGCCCCCGAGACACCCGTTGAACCCGGCGGGGCCGGTTGCTAGTAGATCGCTTTTCCGGAGGCAGAATGCGTTCCTATGAATGTACTATCGCTCTGCACCCCGACCTCGGCGAGGCGGGCGTGCATGAGCAGGTCGAGCGGGTGAAGAGCATCATCGGCGACAACGGTGGCTCGGTGAAGCAGGTGGCCGAATGGGGGCCGCGCGAACTCGCCTACCCCATCCAGAAGGAGCGCCGGGGCATCTTCCAGGTCGTCGTTTTCGATGGATCGGGAGAGACGGTTTCCGAGCTCGAGCGCAATCTGCGCATCGCCGAGCAGGTGCTGCGCTACATCACCGTTCGCGTCGATTCTGAGCGCGCGCCTCTCGACCTCGGCCGGCCGCGCCGCAACGCGGAAGAAGAGACCACGGGCGAACAGGAAGAAGTTCCCGCTGCGGCGCCGGAAGCTTCCAGCGACGTCGGCCCGGTTTCCTGAGCCTCGTTCGAACACGAGCAGAAGAGAGAACGTAATGTCGGATAGTCCCGAGACCCGGAGCCAGACGGAAGAGTCGTCCCATCGCCCTTACGCGGCGGGAGATGGAGAGCGTCGGTCGCGTCCCCGCTCCGAAGAACGTCTCCCCATGCGACGTCGAGGTGGGCGTCGCAAGGTCTGCCGGTTCTGCGCCGAAAAGAGTCTCGTACTCGATTACAAGGACACGCGGACGCTCGCGGGCTTCATTACCGAACGAGGGAAGATCATCCCCAGTCGCATCACCGGCAACTGCGCTCGTCACCAGCGTCGCCTCCGGCTTGCGATCAAGCGCGCACGCGCATCCGCCTTGCTTCCCTTTACGCTCCTGGTCCGCTGAGTCGGGATCGGGGAACGAACCGAGCAGGAAGCCAGGAGTAATCGATGGCCATTGAAGTCATTCTCCGCGAAGACGTCGAGCACCTCGGGACGATGGGCGACGTGGTGAAGGTGAAGCCGGGTTATGCCCGCAACTATCTTCTTCCCCGTGGGATTGCCGCTACGGCGAGTCGCAAGAACGTCGCAGCCATCGAGCATCAGAAGAGGCTGGTCGAAGACAAAAGGGAACGGGAGCGCAAGCAGGCGCTCGGGGTCGCGGATCAGGTCGAAGGGATGGTTCTCGAGGTGCGGGCGCGCGCTGGTGAAGAAGACAAGCTCTACGGGTCGGTGACGAATCTCGACATCGAGAAGCTCTTGCGTGCACAGGGCAAAGACGTCGACCGGCGCAGGATCGACCTTCAGGACCCGATCAAGCGGTTGGGCACCTACCGGATCACGGTGGGCATCGCACACGATGTGAAGGCGACGATCACGCTCAAGGTCCTCGCTGAAGAGTCGACCGAGGAGTAGCC
>JAPOLW010000707.1 GCA_029976905.1 bacterium
GACCCGCTCGCCGTCCGATCGTTCAGGAGTCCTGGGGACCGGTGGGAACCTCGCGGAACGGCATTCCCTTGTCCACCCGGATCTCGGGCGGAAGGCCAAGCACGCGCTCGGCAATGATGTTGCGCAGCACCTCGTCGGTGCCTCCGGCAATCCGCATGCCCGGAGCGCCCAGATAGAGGTCCTGCCAGCTCGTGTCGTCGCCGGCGACGTCCTTGTCGAGCAGCCCGCCGACCGTGCCCTGGAGATCCTGGGCGAAGGACGCCATCTGCTGCATCATCGGAGCGCCCACCGCTTTTCCGATGGCGCCCTCCGGACCGGGCGTCTCGCCGCGCAGGATGGCCGAGAGCGTCCGGTATCCTGTGTATTGCAGGCCCTTGCTGGTGACGTAGAAATCGGCGAGCTGCTGTCGCACCGCACCGTCCTCGATGGCGGGGCGGCCCCGCCGCCGGCTGCGCCGCGCCAGGTCGAGCAACCGGCCGAAGCCACCGCCGGCCCCACCCGAGCCGATCGCCACCCGCTCGTTCATGAGCGTGGTGAGAGAGACGCCCCACCCGTCACCGATCCCACCGAGACGGTTCGAATCGGGCACCCGCACGTCGGTGAAAAAGACCTCGTTGAAGCCCGAGGCACCGCTGATCTGCTTGATGGGTCGCGCCTCGACGCCTTCCGAGCGCATGTCGACGATGAAATACGTCGGCCCTTTGTGCTTGGGCGCGTCGGGGTCGGTTCGGGTGACGATCATGCCCCAGTCGCAGAAGTGCGCCCCGGTGCTCCAGATCTTCTGGCCGTTGATGACCCAGTCGTCGCCGTCGCGCACCGCCGTGGGGCGCAGACCGGCGAGGTCCGAGCCCGCCGAAGGCTCACTGAAGAGCTGACACCAGACCTCCTGCCCGCGTGCCATGTCCCGAAGGTACCGTTCCTTTTGCTCGGGCGTGCCGTGCGCCATGATCGTGGGCCCGAGCATGCCATGCCCGATCTGGTAGATGTTCGGCGGCGTATCGAACTTCGCCTCCTCCTGTCCCCAGATGATGGACTGCATGCGACCCAGCCCCTGACCGCCGTGCTCCTTCGGCCAGGTCAGGCAGGCCCAACCTTCATCGAATTTCTTCGCCTGCCACGCCTTGGCCTGCGCGATGATGTCGTCGGTCTCGCGCTCGCCCAGAGGATTGGCGGGGGAGTTGGCATCACGCGGCCTGGCGTTCTGTTCGAGCCAGCTCCGGCACCGTGCGCGGAATTCTGCTTCTTCGGGGGTATCTTCGAAATTCATTTGTTCGTCCTCCGCTCGGTTCAGGCCGCAACGCCGGCGACGCCAGCCTCCAGTCGACGGATCAGGGTTTCACGCCAGGCGCTGGCGCTGCCCAGGGTGAGCCCCAGCAGCTTGGCGCGGCGATAGAAGAGGTGGCAGTCGAACTCCCAGGTGTAGCCCACACCACCGTGCATCTGGATCATTTCCTCGGCCGCGAGCACGAAAGCATCGCTTGCGGCAACGCGAACGTTGCACGCCGCGAGAGCGAGCTCGGGGTGATCGGTGCTCAGCGCCCAGGCCGCGTAGTAGCCGTTCGACAGCGCGATCTGGTTCTTCGCGTAGATGTCGGCCATGCGGTGCTTGAGCGCCTGGAAGGACGCGACCGGGCGGCCAAACGCGTAGCGGCCCATCGTGTACTCGCGCGTCACGTCGAGAGCACGCTCGGAGCCGCCGACCTGCTCGAATCCCATCATCACGGCGGCGCGGTCGAGGAGGTTCTCGGCGTGCGCCAGCCCCTTGCCGGCCTCGCCGAGAATCTCGGCCTTCGCGCCATCGAAAGACAATCGCGCCTGCGAGCGGCTGGGATCGAAGGAGTCGAGGGCCTCGCGCTCGACACCGGAGCCGGCCAGGTCGACCAGCGCGAGGGAGTGGGCGTCCCCGTCGCGAGCGAGCACGATGGCAACGCCCGCCACATCGCCGTCGAGCACCGGCATCTTGCGCCCCTGCAGGGAGCCACCCGAGAGTGTCGTCTCGACTTCGTCGAGCTCTGGCTCGCCGAGGTGCTCGACCGCGGCGAAGGTTCCGATGCGCTCACCGCTGCAAAGCCCCGGGAGCCACTGCTTCTTTTGCTCTTCGGTGCCGAACTGAACCAGGGCCTCGGTCGCCAGGTACACCGACGACGAAAACGGAATCGGCGCCAGCG
>JAPOLW010000708.1 GCA_029976905.1 bacterium
CGCGTGCGTTGCTCGTTGGCGTTGCGTCAGGTCTGGTTGCGGTCGGCTTCCAATGGTCATTGGAGGCCGCGAGCCATTTGCGCGACATGGTCATCGCCTACGGGCAGAGCCTCGGTCCGGCCGGCATCTTCGTGGTGATCGCATTCTCGGCCGTCGGTGTCTTCGGCGCGATGATCCTGGTGCGCAAGGTCGAACCGGATGCCGCAGGCAGTGGCATTCCACACGTGAAGGCGGTGCTCTACCACCTGCGGGCCTTCCGCTGGTACCGGATCCTGCCCGTGAAATTCTTCGGCGGGGTATCGGGCATCAGCGCCGGGCTGGCCCTCGGGCGCGAGGGGCCGACGATTCAGATGGGAGCATCGATCGGCCAGATGGTGAGCGGATGGTTTGCGTCTACGCCACGAGAACGCCAGACGCTGATCGCGGCCGGTTCGGGAGCAGGACTCTCCGCGGCCTTCAACGCACCTCTGGCGGGATTGGTCTTCGTGCTCGAGGAGGTCCAGAAGGATTTCGCCCCCTCGGTCTTCACGGTGACCCTGATCGCGTCGGTCACCGCCGACGTCACCGCCCGGTCGCTCTACGGGAATCTCCCGGTCTTCCACGTCGGCTCCTACCCGATCCCGTCGCTGGCATCGCTTCCCTTCTTCTTTTTCCTGGGCGGTCTGGCCGGGGTCGTCGCCATCGCCTTCAACCGTGCGCTGATCGCCAGCCTGGGCCTCTTTGCGCGGATCAAGGAATGGCCGGTCTGGGTGATCGCGTCCCTGATGGGCGTGCTGCTCGCCGGGGTGGGGTGGTTCTGGCCCGGAGCCCTCGCGGGCGGCCACGGCCTGGTCGAGTCGACGCTCGGCGGTCAACTCGCCCTGCCGGTGCTGCTCGGCTTCTTCGTTCTGCGGTTCGCGCTCACGATGTTGAGCTACGGAACCGGGGCGCCCGGGGGGATCTTCGCGCCGATGCTGGTTCTTGGTGCGGCTCTGGGCATGATCACGGGCGACCTGGCCAGCGTCGGTTTCCCCGAAGCGGTCGCCCACCCAAAGACCTTCGCCGTGGTCGGGATGGCCGCCCTGTTCGCCGGTGTGGTGCGCGCTCCCCTGACCGCCATCGTCCTGATGGTCGAGATGACGGGGGACTACTCGCTGGTGCTGCCGCTGCTCGTGGCGGTTCTCACGGCCGGCGGTGTGGCAGACTACCTCGGTGACAAGCCGATCTACGAGGTCCTGCTGCGCCGGGATCTCGATCGCTGGCAGGAAAAGCCGCAGCTTCCCGAGACCCTTCTTCTGGAACTCACGATTGCTCCCGGAGCTCCGTTCGAAGACAAGAAGGTGCGCGATCTGGGTTTGCCTCCGGGGTGTATTCTCATCACCGTGCAGCGCGGTGTGGACGCCGAGGTGCCCACCGCCCAATTCACGCTGCAGGCGGGAGATCGGATCACGGTCGTGGTGGCGCCCCAGGCGGCGGAGGCCGTGCCCCTGCTTCATCTGGGTGTCGAGTCGGGCCCCGACGCCTAGGCGTGGCCGCGGGATGCATCGATCGGAAGCGGAGTCGGAGGCGCGGGCGGGAGCGTTGGTGGCCTCCCGGTTCTGGCGCCGCTCTTTGGGGATCGGCGTGAAGCTGCCTTGCGTCCGGGCTACACTTCCGGGGTGACGAATCGGGAGTCCCGGCAAAGGGCGGTCGCCGACGGAGTGGTCACCCTGCACGGGGTGACCAAGCGATTCGGAGAGTGCACCGTCGTCGACGGCGTCGATCTGGCCGTGCCGCGGGGGAGTTGTTTCGGGCTCCTCGGTCCCAATGGGGCCGGAAAAACGACGACGTTGCGTATGGTCTACGGCGTCACGCGTCCGACCACCGGACAGGTCCGGGTCTTCGGCGTCGACGTTTCGCAGCAACCACGCGCGGTGCGGGCACGGCTCGGAGTGACGCTGCAGGAGAACGCGCTCGTGGACGCCCTGTCGCCGGAAGAGAATCTCCGGATCTTTGGTCATTATCATCTGCTCGTCGAGCCGGCGCTGAGTCGGCGGGTCGAAGAATTGATCGACTTTCTCGAAGTCTGCGAGATCTTCAAAACCTTGTGCATGATTTGAACAAAAGCGGGATTTATATAAAAACTATCGAGCAGCCCATCGATACATCTAATGCAGCGGGGAAAGCATTTTTCGACATGTTAGGCGTAT
>JAPOLW010000709.1 GCA_029976905.1 bacterium
GGCGTGCCCTGGCCTGACGGGAACCCCCCGCCGCGGCGTCCCGGTTCGCCCCGCGGACTCTCCCGGCAGAGGTTCGGCGTCCCGGTTCGCCCCGCGGACTCTCCCGGCAGAGGTTCGGCGTCCCGGTTCGCCCCGCGCCGTGGATTGGGTAAAACCTTCCCGACCCGTAGCCCGAGAGACGAGGAGATCCGACGTGAGTTCCCAGGACGTTCCCCCGCACGACCTACAGCGCATCATCGACGCGCCCTTTCCCGAGCGCGTGAAGCTCGCCTGCCAGAACTGGGCCTACGCGAGCCCGAACCGACCGGCCGAGATGGCGCTCTACTGGATCAAATACTTCTTCGTCCTCATCGGTCTGTGGGCGTTCTGGTGCAGCTTCAACGCCGACTACCCGGGGTTCTCGCAGGTTTCGCAGTGGGCCTTCACCCACGACGCCTTCAAGAAGGCAGTGGTCTGGTCGATGTGCTGGGAGCTCTTTGGATTCGGCTGTGGCTGGGGGCCGATGAACGCACGCTACGACAAGTGGTTTGGTGGGATCCGCCACTTCGCGCGGGTTGGCACCATCAAGATGCCCTTGTTTCGCGGGGTGCCGGGGATCGGTGGCGATACCCGCAACCTCCTCGACGTCGTCTTCTACCTCCTGAGCCAGCTCTTTCTTCTACGCGTGCTGATCTCGCCCGAAGTCACGCCGGGGTTGCTTTTCCCCTGCTTTCTTCTGGTCGCGCTCAACGGCGTGCTCGACAAGACGCTCTTCCTGGTCGCGCGTTACGAGCACTACTGGGTGGCCATGGGAGCGATGATCTTTGCTGCGGCGAACGATCTTTGGATCTCGGGAGTCATGTTGGTCTGGTCGTTCATCTGGATCTTCGCGGCCGTCTCGAAATGGAATCGCCATTTTCCGTCGGTCATCATGGTCATGATGAACAACGGGCCGTTTTTTCCGAAAGCCCTGAAGCACAGTCTCTTCGAGCGCTACCCGGACGACCTCCGGCCGTCGCAATTCGCTCGGCGGGTCGCCGCCTTCGGCCACGTTTCGGAGTTCGCCATCCCGTTCCTCCTCCTCCTGGGAGCCCAGACCGGCCATACGGGCCTTCTCCTGGCGGGGTGCATCCTCTTCACCGGCTTCCACTCCTTCATTGGGCTCAACAATCCGGCGGGAATGCCGGTCGAGTGGAACATTCTCATGATCTACGGGGGGTGGGCCTTGTTCTGGTTTCACCCCGAAACATCCGTCCTCGAGATGACGCAGGCCCCGGTCCTGCTCGGGGCGATGCTCTTCTCTCTCCTGGTCGTACCCCTCTACGGAAATTTCGTGCCGGCGCGCGTCTCCTTCCTGCCGTCGATGCGCTACTACGCCGGCAACTGGGCCTACAACGTCTGGCTCTTTCGTAAGAACGGTGCGGCGAAGAAGCTCGATCGCCTCGTGAAGTCGGGCAAACTCGTCCTCGACCAGCTGGAGGAGTTGGTGCCCGACGAAACCACCTTCAAATTCGCCAAGACCATGATGATGTCGAGCCGCTTCCTCCATCTCGAGGGCCGACCACTTCTGGAGGCCCTTCCGGTCGCCGTCGACGATATCGAAGAATACGATTGGGTCGATGGAGAGGTGATGGGGGGGACGATTCTCGGCTGGAACTTTGGGGACGGCCACCTGAACGGACCGCAGATGCTTCGCGCGATCCAGCCCATTTGTGGCTTCGAAGACGGAGAGCTGCGGATCATCTCGGTGGAATCGCAGCCGCTGTTTGGCCCGACGATGCACTGGCGGGTCTACGATGCAGCTTCCGGTATGGTCGCCGAAGGACAGACGACCATCGCCGACTACGAAGGCCATCAGCCCTGGCCCGAGGGTGAAGTAGCCGAGGCGCTGTTGGGTGGAGGTACCCGATCGGCCTGACCCGAGGGCTCCAGCGCTACCACTGCGGGGCGCGCGGGAACTGCGGGCCCGGGCCGGATTCAGGGGGCTGCGCAGTCGAACCGTCGCGGTTCCTGCCAACCGGCGAGGCCGGTAGTCCCGGGTGCAGACCACGATACCGCGTCCGCAGCAAGTCGAGCGCCCCTCGGTGGATGCCGCGGAACGCCGCCTGCGGGCGCCGCGGCCCGGGTCAATCGATGTAGCCGAGGGCCTTCAGGCGGTCGCGAGTGACGCGGTCGAGTTCTTCC
>JAPOLW010000070.1 GCA_029976905.1 bacterium
CGCCGGTCCCGATGTACGCCATTGGCTGGGAGGAGCCCGTCAGGGCAAGATGATCCTCGAGAGATGCCGTGCCTGAGACCCGGCTGTCGAGAAAGGCAATCTGGCTCAGCACGGGAACCAGGACGTTCGGAAACTCCGCCAGTGTCGGGCCGAATAGGGAATCGAATCCCGCGGCAAGCTCGGCCGCGGGATATTCGACCGTCGGAGCCATGGAGGCACCCTGGGCGGCTGCGGTCTGCCTCTCGATGCTGCCGTTCTGTATGAAATGACTTTCGAAGGCACTCATCGTCCAATTGCGCGGCACGACCGTCGCAAAGGCGTCCGTGAGGAGCACACCCGACCACGTGGTGTAGCCTCCACGCGAGTTACCGCTCATTCCGAATCGTGCCGGGTCGACGGTGACGTCGACCGTGGTTCCATAAAAAGCACTGGCTTCGGTGGCGAAATCGTTGATCAGCCACGCTTTGAGTGCCTCGATGTCATTCGCGAAGTACTCGGGGAAGTCTGTCCCCGCTTCCTGCGGGCGATTGGTGTACGCGAGCGTGACGTAGCCGTCGTTTGCGTAATCCTTCGCATACTGGGCCGTGCTGGCCTTGGTGCCATTGCAGCCGTGCGTCCAGAAAATGACCGGGTATCCGCCTTCTGGCGGTGTCCCGCTGTCCGGCCACCGCACGTCCACGTCGATCTGCACTCCTTCGGCCACGTCGACGAGGCTCGCATAGGGGCCGTTTTCGGCGTGGCCGGGCGAAGACCCCGCCAGCACGCCGAACGAGATCGCGAGCAGCAGGCGCCATCCTCCAAGGCTTCCCTTCACGAGGGATCGAGTTTCTACGGCCGTCCCATCGACACAGAGACCAGGCAGCAACGGGTGGATCCATCTCGAAGACTGCATCATCGGAGACTCCTCCTGGGTTCAGGAAGCGCGCGCGGGACCACTGAATTCCCCTCCCCTCCTGCTAGGGTGAGAGTGGTCGCAGCCCGGGCGGCCGCGTTCCGGAAGATGCTCCGGGTGCTGCCATCCGATGTCCGGCGGCGGCTTTTGCTTCTCTTCGTCCTCGAGGCCGTCATCGAATCCTCCCGTACCGAAACGCATCTCCCATGAGACGGCGTTCCCCGCTCGCCCGGCTCGCAGGCGGGCGCTTCGTGCTTAAAATGGGATGTATTCCCTTTTTATTGTCGGCGCAATCCCCAAATTGCAAAGAGCTGGCTGAGGCGCATCGGATCTTGGGTTTTCCCTGTTTTGGCTCGCGGAGCGGGGGCGCGGCGCGTCCGCCGTCCCGCTCCCGGCGGAGCCCCCGGTGGCTCGTCGGGGGCGCTCGAGGTTCGGACCAAAAACGTGCTCTGAGTCTCCTGCCTTCAACGCGGCAAACGAGGACGAGAGACCGAGTCTCGTCAGCTTCGACGACCGCTCTCCGGTCTCCGCCCGTCCGCAGGACGGATGACCACCCTGCCGAGAACCGATCGAAGACCTTCGTAGACCGCTTCCTGCCCAGCGGCCCCGCGCCGATCTCCATGAGCCATGCCTCCTGAGAACCCTGGAACCATTTCGAACGTGCGAACGAACGCCTCTGCGTACTTCGCGCTCTCGCTCTGCTGGTCGGCCTTCTTCTGGTTCCTCTGCACCCGCACCGGCGGGATCTCGCAGTGGCCCGGGTCCCTCCTCTTCTACGTCGGAGGCGCCGGGCCACTCGCAGCGGCGCTGATTCTCGTGCAAGGCTTCGAGAACCGCGGGGTCCAGCGGGACTTCTGGGTCCGCACCTTCGATCCCCGACGCATCCGGGGACGGTGGTGGGCAGCGAGCCTCGCGCTCCACCCATTTCTGGTCCTGGCTGCGATCGTGCTCGAGACCGCGATCGGGGGCACCGTCGCCGTCGATACCGAGATCCTGCTCGATCCGGCGGCACTGCTCTCGCTCATGGGCTTCGTCTTTGTCTTCGGGCCGCTTCCCGAGGAGATGGGCTGGAGAGGAGTGGCCCTCGATCGACTCCAGGTCCGTCTTCCGCCGTGGCAGGCTGCTTTCCTGCTCTCTTGCGTCTGGGCGCTCTGGCACCTTCCCCTCTTCTTCATCGAGGGGACGTTCCAGCAGAGCCTCGGAGCGGGCAGCCTCCGGTTCTGGATCTTCACGGCAAGCCTCTTCCCGCTGACCGTCCTCATCCACTGGGTCTACAACCACACAGACCGCAGCATCCTGAGTGCTGCCCTCGTGCACTTCTCGGGAAACCTCTGTGGCGCTCTGATCGAAAAGGGCGTTCGCCTGGCCGCACTCGAACTCGTCGGACTCACCGTGGCGGCCGTCGTAGTCGCACGGGATCCGTCTCTGGGTGCCCGACCGGCCGACAAAGTTGACGATGACCGGGAAGCAGGGTAGACGCGATCAAATGCGTTTCTTCGTTCTACTCCTCTCGATCCTTGCGCTTGGATGCGGGGACGAAGACCTGGCGGGCCGTTCGGGCTGTAGCGAATTGGAGGGGCAGACCTATCGCTCGGTCGAGGAGGCCGAATGCGGGCTCAGCCCCGACGGGATCGCCCTTTGCCGGTGGACGATCCGCTTCGCGGACGAAGCCTTCGAATGGTCGTACTCCGATGTCGTCGAGACCGGGCGCTACCGTTGCACGGACGGGCGGATCCGGACCGAAGGATCATCGGGCGGAAGCTACGAAGGCTCTCTCCAATCCGACGGCAGCCTCATCTTCGAAGGCCTCGCGTACCTCCCCGAGACCTAGGGTCGGCACGGAAGCTTCGAAGGCGGACGATGCGCCCTTCTGCGGCTCAGAGCAATTCGACCGGGTCTCCCACCGCGACCCGGCCGGGCGCGACGACATCCGCGTAGACGCCGAGGTTCTGGTCGGTCTCGCGAACGATCGTGCGAAGCACACTCGGATCCTTGCCGAGGCCGACCTGGGCATGGGTCGGCATGGAGCAGCGAACCGTGGGCATCGCACAGCCGATCCGGGCCTCCCCGAGCGCGAGCGTCCGTTCCACCCAATCGAACTCGACTGGCCCATCGAATTGCGGGTCGGTCTCGACGACGAAGTTCGGACGAAAACGCCGCACGTCCCAAGCGGCGTCCGGATTGAGCCTCGACATCGCGCTCAGGGTGGAGGTCGTCAGTAGGTGCAGGGGGAAGGCATCGAAGTAGGTGCCTGGCGGCGAAGTGAACTCGAAAAGCTCCGGTGGAAATCCAGAGAGATCCGGCATGGGCTCATCCGGAAGGCGACCAAAATCCGCACGTAACTCCCGGTCGGCACCGACCAGGGGCAGCAGGGTGCCGAGCATACGCCGGACGGGACCCAAACGAGCGAGTCGTGCGAGCATCGCCGCACCGGGCGTCGCTCGTCGGTAATGAGCCAGGTCCGTGGCGGGCCGAAGAGCACAAAGTTCGACCTCATGTCCGATCGCCGACGTACACCTCTGGTGTACCTCGGCGACGTCGCTCCCCACCGTCGTGCCGTCGGGGAGCGTGATGTCGACCGCCGCAGCCAGCCCGGGCGAGGGCTCCTCGCGAAAGCGAGCCGCACACTGCAGCAGTGCGGGAATCTTACGCGCCGAGGCGATCTCCCCCCTCTTGCCGTCGCGGAACGCGTACCCCCGGTCGCCGGGGATGCCCGCGCCGGTGAGAATACACGAACCGATCTCTTCGCCGGCGAGAGATTTCACCGGATAACGCCAGATCTCCTTGATGACGCCGATCTTCATTCGTCTTCTCCTTCTCCCACTCGCCACGGAAGCCGCGACGGCCGGGATCGAGCCCCCTCCCCGGCTCCCGACGAGCGCGACCTCTGCTTGCTCGACCGGCACAACGCACGACCACCCTGAAGGGGGGAACCTCATTCCTTCTGGCGCAGTACGATGCAAGCGGCGCACTCCTGAAGGCGTCGGCCGCACGGCAACTCCGCTTGCCGCCCCCTTGCAGTCGAACGCCCATTGCACCCCGTAGCCCTCGGCGGCGCCTCGAGTCTCCGCGAGCATCCACCGAGGACTCCGCCCGGGGGCCGGGAGAATTGCCCCACCCGGGGGTGGCCGCGCCATACCGGGGCAAGACCGTGGTGCTCAGCGTCGGCTAGCATCCCGAACCGGGAAAGGGCCCTGGATTCGGGACCTTCTTCCCGCTTCGGGCCAACGAAAATCGGAGGATCGGCTTCCCGATGCCGTCCGGGTGCCAACGAGGGAAGATCGCCCGAAAGGAGCCTTCCATCTGACGCGCGTTTGTAACATGCTTGTAACAAAGCAGCCGGGAGGAATCGTGATGGCAAAGCTCGCAATGCTAGGAATCGCCGGAGCCACGGCCCTCGTACTCGGAGGATGCTCCGCTTTGACCGGTTCGGGTACGGCCTCGAATGCTACGTCGCTGGAGGATGACGCCGATGTCTCGACGGCATCCCGCGCCTACACCGAACCCAAAGATGTAGAGAAGAAGCGCAGCTACGGTTGGGATCTGCGCGACGCTCACATCTGAGCGCGCGTCCGCGCGTGCCGGGAGAATCTCCGTCAGACGGATGAAACAAACCGTTTAGGTAAGGTTCCCGGTCGTTTAGGTAACGGTAGGTAAGGTACCCTGAGCCGCCTCGTAGTCGGTGATGCCCGCATGGCGAAGCTCCTGAGGGAGGCGGCCCTGGATGGTGCCGAAGGCGCGCTCGCTTCGTCCTCGAGCTTCGGGCGAGCGGCCGTAGATCTGTCGGATTCCCAAGGCGCGCAGAGCGCGCGGGACTTGCCCGTCCTGCTGATCGGCGGGTGAGCCTCCCGCGCGCTTGGTGCGGCAGAAGTGGCTCCCCCGGTCGGTGTACAGCTCGCTGAAGCGACCGTGGCGCCCGACCACGTCGCGCAGGGCCGAGAAGGTCGAGGCAAGCCCTTCTTCGGGCCAGAAACGTGCATGCAGGATCCGGCCATCCGCGTCGTCCAGGGCGACATTGAGATCCCACATCGGCTCGCCAGCGATCCACTCATGGGTCGATGCGTCGAGGTGGATCAGCATCCCTACCATCGGTCGCCGCTCGCGGCGTCGGCGATACTTCCCTCGGGCCGGTGCCTTCTCGACCAGACCAGCCGCCTGCAGGACCTTGAGCGTCCACGTGTACGAGATCTCGATCCCATGTTTCTCGGTGACCTGCTCCCAGAAGTGCCGAACCGAGTAGTCGGCGTACTTCACCCTCTTGAGGGTGCAGACCCGCTCGATCGTCTTGGTCGGGATCCGCTTGCGCCGCGGCTTCCCTGAGCGCCCGTCGCGCAGTCCGCCATACCCGTAGGTCTCGTACCTCTCGCGCAGCCGCCGCATGTGCCGCGCGCCGAGCCCCAGGATCTCCGCCGCCTGGATCCACGTAATTCGCCCCTCGATCGCCTTCACGATCACCTCGGCTCGGATCATCTGTCTCGCCTCCCGGGCCACCCGGCGGTCGATTTCTCCCATCAGCCGCCGTTAGCCCATCAAGCGGACATCTTTGAGTGCTTATGACCCGGACACCTTCAGTGCTCCCTACACTCCTGCCGGAGCATCGTTGTGCGCCGGCAGCGGACTCCCTAGTCTAGCCACAGGTGGTCGATAGAGCGCATGTTGCCGATCGGGACTTCCGCGCCGGGATCGAATTGGTGGGTCTTCTGTGCCGGGGAGACGCGCAGGAGTTTCGCGCGCGCTTGTCCGGCGACCGGGACGGCCGCGAGCGCTTCCTGGCCTTCGTGGCGCGCCACGGCCTGGGGTTCTTCCTGGCAATCCAGGGGCACCGGCTGAACGTCGACACTGCCTTCGATGAGGCCGTGCGGCGTCGTCTCGTCCGGATTCGCCTGGGGGCACGCCTGCGGCAGCGACGACTGATGGGTGAGGTGGGCTGGGTCGACGCGCTCCTGCAGGAGCGCGGCATTCCGTATCGCCTCTTCAAAGGTCCAGCGTTGGCCCAACGCTTCTACCGCGATTTCCAGGGCCGGGATTTTCACGACCTGGACGTTCTCATATCCCCCGCTCGACTCCAGGAGACGCATGCGGCCTTGCTCGAGGCAGGTGCAACGCGGCGCTCGAAAGCACCCTTGGGAAGGCGCGTTGCAACGTGGTTCACACATGGTTGGGATTACGATCGCGGCGAACTTCGGCTCGACCTGCATTGGGCCCTCGCGACCCATTTCTCGTACCGCATCGACATGGCGCGTCTCTGGAAGGAAACGGCGTCCGTCGAGATCGAAGGACGACGCGTCCCGACCCTGTCCGACGAGTCGATGCTTCTCTTCTTTGCCCTGTCCTTCTTCGAGGATCTCGATCGCGGGGCCGGGCGGCTCAAGAGCGTGGTGGATCTCGACACCATGGTACATGCTCTGAACGGCCGGACGGATTGGCCCGCGTTCTTCGCCCGGGCTGGGACGGAGCGCGTGGAACGGATCGTCCGATCCGTTCTCGCCCTGGTCCTGGATCTCATGCAGTCTGGGCCACGGTGCCCGGCTCTCGTCGCAGCACTCGAGAGGGCTCCGCACCGTGCGCCGACCGACTGGCCGGAGAGACGGAGGCTCCTCGAGTCGGCGCCTGGGTCGTTGTCGAACAAACTCTGGGCCGCCGACCTCTTTGCGTGCGGCCGCGCGCCCGCACTGGCGTGGTGGGGTCTCTCCCTGCCATTCCGGCTCTCGACCTACGACCCCGGGGCCCTGCGCCGGCTGCTGGGGCCAAGGCCGCACTGAAGGTCGGCTTCCGGAGGACGCGCGGCCTCTGCCGTTGGTGGCGGCGGCCTTTCTTCCCCTCTTCCGATCGTGCCGGGTGTCCTCGTGCTGCACCGATACATAGACCCGACTCCGCGATCTTCCTCGGCGAAAACGTGACGGGCGCGGGTGCGCCATCTCGGGACACTGGTCCTACAGCGGTAGAGCCGTCACTTGCATTTCAGGCTGTCTCCGCTGCCGGAAAGCGTGCACGGCGGGACGGCGCCACTCCAGATGTCGTCACCGATCTGGAGGCTCAGCTCGAGCGACGAGAATCCCGTGATGGGAAGTGCATTGAGATTGCGCGCCTTGCCCTTGAGTTTGAACCTACTGCCGGAGGTTCCGACGCTGATCGAGTAGAGCCCTTGCGGGTGCGGCGCTGAGCGCGCGCGCCACTTGTAGCTCTTCGCGGAGACCTTCCAGTCGGGGTCGCCGGGAGGGATCGTGACCGCGAAGGACGGCCCACCGGGCTCCGAGAATCCCAGCGTAAGTCCCTCGGTGACCGGGTCGAACGTCGCGGACGTCGCATCGATCGCGTCGCTCCTGAGCGTCGCACGCTGCTCGCCGGCCGGTCGGGTGAGGCCGCGGACTTTGAGGATTCGCACGGGCAAGTCTCCGTCGGTAGAGCCGTCGGGGATCGGAAGCTCGGTCGCGCCGAGCAGGGGCACTGTGAGCGAAGAGGGCCGCACGTTGTCGTGGAAGACGCTCGTCGTGCTGTACTCGAAGAACGGGACGAAGCGCAGCTGGTTGAAGCCGTAGTCGTTGGTGTGATTGACGTCCTGGCTGTCGCGGTTGGTGATCTCCAGGCGCAGGCGATTGCCGGGGGGAATCCGGCGACCGGTCACGCTGAGCGTGATGGAGGCAACCGCCGGCGACGAGTCGAGCATCGCCGTTCCGAACGCCAGCAGTACCGGATCGTCACTATCGGAGATGTCGAAGAGGTGCGCGTTGACCTGATAGCGCGATGCGGAGCCGGAGACGTGAAGTTCGACCGACGGCTCGCCGACCAGGAGCGCTCCTGAAGTGAAGTTGCCCGTTTCGTACACGAGCGTCTGCTTCGGGACGGCGGCCGTCAACGCGGCGGCTGAAAGGAAGTCGGTCTTCGCGTCTTCCCACGTGTAGCTGCCCGGGTCATTGACCAGAGTATCCGAAGGCTGGGCTCCAGCCGGCACGTCGGCCAGAATCGCTCCTCCCTCGTGCAGGAAAACCTGCACGTTGCTCTGGTCAGCCGGCGGCCACGCCGGCCACGAGAGATGCTCATCGGTGACCAGCAGCGCCATCTGGATGGGGTCGAGGGTGTCGATGCCGTTCATCTCGCCCTTCAGGTGATAGTCGAACCAGGCGCGGCGCAGTTCATCCCGGAAGGTCGCGTCCGAATCCGGTGTGTTGTGGCCGCCGGTGCCCAGATAGAGGATCTTCATCGGAGATGAAGTCATCGCGAGATGATCCTCCAGGGCGGTGGTTCCCGAAACCCGGCTGTCGAGCATGGCGAGTTGATTCATCACCGGTATGTCGAGCGTCGAAAGAGCGTCAACGAGCGGCCCGAGGGCGCCCTCCAGCAGCGATTGCGTTTCGGCAGCCGGGTACTCCCCGGGGATTCCCTGCCCAAGGATCACCTCCGCCGCTGCGGTTTGCCGTTCGATGCTGCCGTTGTCGACAAAGTAGGTCGTCCACGCGTGCCACCCCCGGTTGAACGGAACCGCGGTAGTGAACGCCGAAGTCAGCAGGGCGCCCGACCAGGACGTGACACCGCCGAGTGACTTGCCGGTAATGCCGAACTTCGTCCCATCCATCGGCACGGTGACGCCCGCTTCGGTTTCGAAGTCGTCGAGAAGCCACTCCTTGAGAGCGACATGATCCGCTGCAAAATCATCGGGGCTGCTATCGCCGTCGGGCCGGTTGGTGTACGAGAGCGTCACATAGCCATCGTCTGCGTAGGCGGCCGCGCTCTCTGCGGTACTACTCTTGTTGCCGCCGCCAGGATGGCACCAGAAGACGACCGGCCAGCCTCCCGGCGGCGGTGTTCCCGTCGAGGGCCAGCGTACGTCGACATCGAGAAGGACTCCGCCGCCGACATCGACGAGGGTCGCATACGGACCTTCGAAGGCCGACGCTGCTACGGGACCGAATGCCGCCGTGAGTGACAGACCGAGGCTGAGCGCGACGAGAGCGAACCGTGCGGCCCCAGCGGCGGGGAGACGAATTGATTTTGCAGGAACCGCCATGCGGAGTTCAGCGCCGGAACGGGTTCGCTTCATGATGTCTCGCCACCGTGCTTCTTGATCGTTCTGCGTCATGCCCTCCGACCTCGCGGCGCGAGTCGTGCCCCGGGGTGCCCTCGGACCTTCGGGTTCCGCTGAGCGGTTCTCGGGATGCGATCTCCGGGTTCGCCGGCGGGTGCGCGCCGATCGCGCCGCACTCGGCGCGGGGGTGCGGATTCTCAGCCTAGCGTCTTCCTCGAGGAGAGCCCGGTCAAGCGGCTGATTTCAAAGATCCCGGATCCCGATTGGACTTCCACATCGTAGGCCAGCCCAGGTTCGTGGCAGAGTTCGTCGCTGCATCGGGCCGGCAGATTTTCACCCTGGACAGCCTGGCCCGGCGCGCTGCCGCAGGGTGCCGCCGTCTGCTCCGTGGTTCGACAATCCTTCCTGATTTCGTCCAAGTCGTGTCAGATGCACTGCGGTAAGTGTCGCGCGGCGCGCAACGGCAGGTAGGCTCCGTCGACGGAGGCGTTCCCCCGGGCACCGGCCAGCGCCGCGCACCCCTCGTCGCGAACGATCGAGCCACCTCTGTGCTTCTCGGCAAAAAAAGGTCTTGACCGTACCTTGGCGCGAACTCTGAGTGGCGCGCATAGCGGAATTTAAGTCTGCCTACAGTACAGAAAATGTGCACTGCACATGTCACCTGCACCAGGGCTCGCTTTACGCGATCCCGGGGACATTCCTGCGCGGCCCTGGCCGACGGGGATCGGGGACCGAGACGGCCATGAAAAATCTGACTGCGAATCGAGACGTCTACCTTGACCGCAGGGCGGCGGAGGCGGCGGAGGCACCGCAGAGCGGCGGTGCACCATGGGCACCCGACTGCCGCAGCGCTGCCGGCGTGAGGTCGCCCGGCGGGGCGGAGTTGGCGTTGGCCGAGCGCCTGCTGGCCGGTGCGGGCGCCGAACTGGCGCGCCTGCGCGTCATCCGGGGCACGCACCAGCGCACGGCGCGGCGCATGCGCCGCGCGCTCGCGACCCTGGCACTCGCCACGGGACTGCTCGGGACCGCCGCGGTCGTCCCGGCCGCGGCCGCGACGCCGCAATTCGAGTCCACGGTCCTCATCCCCAACGTCGGGACCTTTGAAGCCGACCCCAACCTCGCCGACATCGACGGCGACGGCGACCTCGACGCCTTCATCGGAATGGGGAACGGAAACACCTACCTCTTCCCGAACACCGGTACGCCCAGCACTCCCGCGTTTGCTCCCGCCACCGCCACCCCCTTCGGAATCACCCGCGTCGGCTTCGGTTCACTTTCACTCGACGCGACCCTCCTGGTCGATCGAGCCGGTCAACTCTGCGGCACCAAGGACTGTTGGAAGCCCATCGGTCCACCGCCTCCGGACGGCAAGGGGTACGTCTACAAAGACAAAGATCATTCTTCCGACGGCGTCGGCCTCGTAAAACTCAAGGCCGGCGACCCGGGTCGGACCACCCTCCTGGTCAAGGGGAAGAACAACAGCTCGAAAGGCCAGACCTCACTCCCGACCGGCCTCACGACCGCACTTGCCGGAAACCAGGTCACGATGCAGCTGCGCACCTCCGACGCCGAGTGCTTCTCCGTCACCCTGAACGATGTCACCGCAGTCCCCGGGAAGCTCACGGCAAAATAGCGGGCCAGGTTCCCTGCGGTAATCTTCGACGTCGAGGCGCGGGTTCCGGCCTGAGATGACATCGGCCATTGCCCGTGCTGGCTTTCGCGGCACCGAACCATTCGAGAGCGACTTCCTCCTGAACCCGGGGGGCGGCCATCCTCGCCCGCTTGCTGGTCGAAGACCACGGGCTGAACGTCATCTCGCGTCGGCCGTTTCGCGATTTTGACGGGCTGCCCGAGCCGTCTCGTGCGAGGGTGCTGGATCCTGCGCGCCGCACGGTCGACCTGACCGGTGCACTGGGCAGTGATTTGTTGCTGGAGAAATGCCCACCACGGCAGCCGGCGGTGACCGATCTATGGTCTACTCTCGCCGAGCGAACGGAGCACTCATGGCCATCCCCCCGACGCCAGGCGAACCTTTTCCGGTCAACTCCTCGCGGGATGGCTTCCGCCGACGGAGCCCCTGGGTCGCGACTCGAGTTGCAGGAAAGCAGGAAATTCACGGCACGTCTTTGGCCCGAACATCGAGGCCTCCGCCAAAGGCGGGTCGGTCTGCTCCCGCCCGGGGCGGACCGGATCGCCGCTTCGGGCGTGGATTCGCGTCTGCGGGCACTCGGGTCCGGGCCCGCGAAGGGCGCCTAGGCTCCGACCCAATTACCGTGGAAGCCAAAGGGGACCCGATGGTCGAGTCGGGCCCGACCGACCGGCCCCGCCGCCAGGTGGGAGGCATCGAAGACGAGGAGATCGCTGCGGTGCTCGGCGCCGAGATAGACGACGGCCAGAACGAAGCCCTCCCCCTCGGGGGCATCCTTCCCGCGCGGAACGAAGATCGGCTCGGAGACGAATGCCTCCTTGCCCGCATGCCAGCGATCGAAGGAATTGCGCTCGAGATCGACGTGCACCAACTGGTCGAAGAGAACGTCGCGCCCGCCCTCGCCTTCGGTGCTTGCCATGTAGCCGTGTCGATAGGGCAGGCCGGCGTAGCGATCGTCGAGTCGCGGGAACTCCGAGGCGAGATCGTCGAGCCTGTCGATCGTCACGCCGTCGCCTTGGAGATCGATCGACCAACGCTCCAGTCGCGCAATCGCCTTGGTCGGATCGGGACGTCCGCCATCGGCGTCGGGAAACCCCGGGGCCGAGTCGTAGCGCAGGAAGTCCGCCCGCAGACGTCCCTCCTCCTCGAAGGCATTCATGGGGTGGAAGACGTAGCAGGCCTCCGCCTCGATCCAGCGCAATTCCTCGATCGGACGGTCCCGGCGCAAAAGTCCCAGTCGGCTCG
>JAPOLW010000710.1 GCA_029976905.1 bacterium
GCGGGGTAGGGTCACTCTCTTCCCGACCGTCGAGAAACCCAAATACCTTCTCGACGAGTTGCGGCGACGTGACTCCCTGGTGAGATAGGACGCCCTCGCGCACCGCCGACTCGTCATAGACATCGAAGCCCTGGGCATACCCGAATACGCTCTTCAGATAGGGTCCGGCCACGAAGGCAGCGGTCTCATAGCCGGCGGCCTTGAGAACTTCGGCGAGCGTCACCGCGTCCTCACGCAACTTGAGGTTGGTCTTGACGACGCCGTGCTTCTCGGCAGGGGTTGCCGTCAGCAGAGAGACGTGGGCCGGCAGGGTCCACGAGGAAGACGACACGACTTCTTCGAAGAGCACCCCTTGCTCCGCGAGCCAATCGATCGTCGGGCTGGTTGCACGCTCGTAGCCGTAGGCCCCGAGGTGGTCGCTGCGCAACGAGTCGATCGAGACCAGAAGGACGTTGGGTGGCCGAAGACGCCGTAGGACTTCTCGGTGTGGCCCGGGACGCAGTGTCAGCGAGATCGACACCACCACGGCCGCGAGAGCAACGCCTCGAGCGAGAACGGTCAGGGACACCGCACAAAAGGAGACCATAGGGGCCTGGACGAGTCCAGCAAGTGCGTGCTCGAAGCGGAAATGGGCGAGGTCGGAAAACGCGCTCTGAGCTTCGTACCTTCCCGGTGAGATGTCGTCGATTACCTGGCCGGGGCAGAGTCGTGCGTACGTTGACGATGCCGTCTCCAGAACTCGACGACTTCGGTGCTCGGGGCCTCGCGCCCGGTGTCGCCGGCAAGCCGTTTCTTCCCGGTCTTCAGGAAGTCTTTGCTCCAGCGGTCGTGCTGATTGGCAGCAATCCCTTCACGCCTGCACGACGCTGAAATGCTCTCCTCGCCCCGCAGGCCTCCCGCGACGATCTGGATCTTTTCTTCCGCTGAGAATCGGCGCCGGTTCTTGCGCCGGATGTCCTTGCTGGCCGTTTCGGCCGGGTCCGATCTACTCGTCTTCGAGCGACTCATCGCGGAGTGGCAGGAAGGCCTTGCGTGCCCGCGGAGAATCCATCACCCAGTGCTCCGCTTCGCGCCAGGGCATCCGGTCTCCGTCTGGGTCGCTTCCAGGTAAGAATCGAGAAGATCGAAGGACCCAGACTCTTCTGGGAACGAACGCCGGCCTGGCCCAACGACTGCGGGCCACGCGTCGGACCCCGGCGGCCGAGAAAGACGTGAGTGCCGGACCCCGCGGTGTAGGTGCTTTCGACCCGGGCCCCCCCCCGAAGCCAGGAAACGAGGAGCACGTTTTTCGCGCCAACCTCGCGTAGCCACCGAGGGCCTGCGCTCGTAGCCGAGCGCTCGAGGCACTCGTGGCCAGACACCGCCGCGGCTGCGCGGGCCGGAGGAAGCCGCCGGGCGGCAGGCCACCAACCCGAGTGCTTTGGCCGAGGTATCCACGGCCGGGTGCGACGGATCCATTCTCGGTTGGAACGCTCGGCCCGGGCCGTTGGGCACTCAGGACGCTCTCCTTCGGGTGCGCAGGTCGCTCAGGAAGCGGGCCAGAAGTTCGTTGAAGAGGTCGGCGCGCTCCCACTGGAGACAATGGCCCGCACCGGGGATGACGATCGGGCCGACTCCATTCTCGAAGGCGATCTCGCAGCGGCTCACGAAGTCCTCGACGATCACATGGTCCTCGGGGCCGTAGAGCAGGAGGGTGCGCGTCGGGACCTTCTCGAGGAGTCGCGGGAACTCGCGCGTCTGTCGGGTGCCGGCTGCGAGTTGGTAGCAGGCCCAACTGGCGCGCATGTGATCTGCATCCCCGAAGGGCTCGGTCATGAAGTCGATGTCGGCCTCCTCGAACGTCCCCGGGGCGGCCCACAGCCGATGGCCGTACATCGATGCCACCCAATCGCGCCGCAGTTGCTCGGTGTTCAGCTTCGCGGCGAGTTCGTCGGGGCGCTTTCCCTGCCAGATGCGGTAGTCTCCGGTGGGGTCATCGCGCAGGCCGGCGGCGTCGAGGCCGGCTGCGGCATAGTCGTCGCCGAGAAACGAAGAATCGAGAATCGAATGGCCCGGGTCCCAACCTCAACACCCCGAAACGCGCAAGTACCGGCCGCATCGCGGGCCCTACCTTGCGCTACCTCAACACCGGGAGCCTTACCTAGCCTTACCTTAACACCGGG
>JAPOLW010000711.1 GCA_029976905.1 bacterium
CGTCAGCACCAGGTTGCCGAGTACCACGGCCTCGCCTCCACCAGTCAGGGGCGGGAGCCGCGACGCCACGTCGTCCTGCTGCCCGCCCCGCCCGACTGGGGCGACTCGCCCAACGACCCGCGCGACGACGCTCCCGGGCCCAGCTGAGCGCTCCCGGCCGAGCGGCGCGATGCGGCCGCGCCTTCGCGCGGATGCGCCGGGGCCAGCTGAGCGCTCCCGGCCGAGCGGCGCGATGCGGCCGCGCCTTCGCGCGGACGGGCCGGGCCCGCGAGGTCCCCGCCATCGACGAAGGCAGGGGGCGGACGGCGAACACCCGCCCGACACCACAAACGAAACGGGGCGGGTCCGCATCATGCGGCCCGCCCCGTCCCGACTTCCGAGAACCTTCGGGGTCAGACTTCGAGGAACGACTCCAACCCGGCGTTGCCACAGAGATCACGAAGTCTCGTCAGTGCCTTCGCCTCGAGTTGCCGGATCCGCTCGCGGCTCACACCGTAGCGCACCCCGATTTCCTCGAGCGTCTCTACCTGGTCGTCGTCGAGACCGAACCGCAAGCGGATGATCGCCTGCTCCCGATCGGGCAACTCGGTGAGAACGTCCTCGAGGTGGCGCGACAAATCGCCGGCGACGCTCCGCGCCTCCGGCCGGTCACCTTGCTCGTCGGGAATCACCTCGGCGAGGGTGCGGTCGTCATCGTGGCCCAGTTCCATGTCGAGCGAGAGGACATGTGCCGGCTCGGCCATCATCTCGAGCTGGTTCTGGTCGATCCCACCTGCCTCGATGATCTCGTCTTTCGACGGTGCACGGTGCAGCTTGCTCTCGAGTGCCTGCGACAGCCGCCCGACCTTCCGGCGAAGCTCATGCCAGTGCACGGGCGTCCGCACCACGGACCGGTCATTGTCGATCGAGCGGGCGATGTACTGCCAGATCCACCAGACCGCGTAGGTCGAGAACTTGATGTCCTTTGCCGGGTCGAACTTCTCGACCGCGCGCAACAGACCCAGCGTCCCCTCCTGAATGAGGTCGGGCAGGGGCAGTCCGCGGCGAGCGTGCTTGCGAGCAATCGCCGCCACCAGCCGAAGATTGGCGCGGAGCATGGAATCGCGCGCCGTGCGGTACGCTTCGAGGCGCACATCGAGTTCACGCGCAAATTTGGCGACGCGCTCGCGCGTCAACCGAAGCTTCCGCAGCTTGGCCGGGCTTCGGGCCAACTTGCGGGCACGGTCGACGACCAGAAGGATTTCGCGCTCGCGAAACTCCTCGGTCGGGCGGATGACACCCCGGCCGCGCTCGGTGAGGGTCACATTGACGATGCGGGGATTGCGCCGGAGCCAACGAACCACAGAGTCGCGCGCCCGGCTGATCTCCGTGGTCAAGGCCCGCTCGGCATCCCGATCCAACAGCGGCGTCTTGGCCAGATCCGCGTAGAACCTACCCAGGACGTCGAGATCGCCAATCAGGGGTTCTTCTGATTTGGCCGGCTTGGCCGCCGGCTTTCCATTCGCTGGAGCCGCCGCCTCTTCCTCTATATCGCCGATGTCATCGGTGGAGAGGTTGTTGGTGGTCGCCTCTCCATCTTGGGAATCGGTCCATTCCGCCCCACCGGCAGTGTCTCCCTCGTATGTCGCGGTTGCGCTTCGCATCTCTCTCCTGATCCTTCATGGCGCCTCGGCGCGTGCCGCAAGGCGGCTCCACCGGGCAGATGGGCCCTTTAGGGAGTGGCTTGCGGCTCTCCCGGGCTTTCCGAAAGTGTCCTCGCTTCAGTGGGGCAGTTCTTCAGTGCTCTCCAATAAGCGGAGACGAATCTCCAATCGGAGCCTGACGTCGCCGGAAAATTTTTCCCACGACGCTCCCCCTCAAGGCGCGCTCACAGTACCAGCGTTGACTCAACGTGTCACCTCTTTTGATTACGTTTTTTCGCTTTTTTTCCTCTCTCGTAAAAGCGCCTCTTCTGCACTCTCCCAGCCCGGGACCGGGCTTCCCCCTATGCCTTGCGCGTCGCTGGGCAGGCAGATCCGCATGGTTCCGATGGCCAATTGCGCGACTGCGTCACCCCACCCGCCAGAAAAACGTCGAAAAGAAGGTCCATGTGCGGCATGGAGATTGCGGCACCGGACGAGGGTCCTGCGGAGGAACTCCGGAGCGTCCAACCGTCGGTTC
>JAPOLW010000712.1 GCA_029976905.1 bacterium
GGCGGTAGCTCCCGCGACCGCTTCGGCCCGAAGGCCGCCGGCGGCAGGCACGGTAACCGTGCGGCCACCGCCGCGCAGCGCCCCGGCCGCTCCGTCGACCGCGCCGGCTCGCTTCGAGGGCGGCGACGTCCAGCGGGTGCCTCTTACGGGCATGCGTGCGGCGATCGCCCGTCGGATGACCGAGAGCAAGCGTGAAGCGCCGCATTTCTACGTCAGCACCATCGCCGACATGGAGCGCGCCGTGCAGTTGCGCGCAGCCTTCAAGGAAGCCGGCGGAGCCGCCGCATCGGTGACCTACAACCACATCGTCCTCAAGGCCTGCGCCGACGCGCTCGCCGCGGTCCCGGAGATGAATGCCCGCTTCGCTGGCGATGCGATCGAAATCCTCCCCGACGTGAATCTGGGCGTTGCGACGGCGCTGCCGGAAGGACTCATCGTGCCGGTCCTGCATCGCGCCGACCAAATGGACCTCTTTGCCCTGGCGGCCGGAGCGCGGGCTCTTGCGGAGAAGGCTCGACAGCGCAATTTCGCGAGCGCCGACCTCTCCGGGGCGACCTTCAGTGTCTCCAACCTTGGAATGTACGAGGTCGAGAATTTCACCGCCGTCCTCAACCCCCCACAGGCCGGGATCCTGGCCGTCGGTTCGGTGGCCCAGCGCCCTGCGGTGCGCGACGGCAGCCTCGTGGTCGCCCATACCGTCCACCTGACGGTTTCGTGCGACCATCGCGCGGTGGACGGGGCCAGGGCGGCCGAGTTCCTCCAGGAGGTGCGTGCCCGCCTGGAAAACCCGGTCGGCCTTCTCGTGCCCCGGACCGATCCCTGAACCGTGTCTGAGCGCTACGATCTCGCCGTCCTCGGCGGTGGCCCCGGAGGATACACGGCGGCCATCCGGGCCTCGCAACTTGGCCTTCGCACGGTTCTCGTCGAACGCGATCGCCTCGGCGGAGTGTGCGGAAATTGGGGCTGCATCCCGTCCAAGGCGATCATTCGCTCGGCGGAAATCTATGAGAACGCCAGGCAAGGCGAGCGTCTGGGCATCGTGCCCGGAACCCTGAGCTTCGATTACGCGCGGATCGTGGCGAATAGTCGGGCGGCCGCCGAGCGGGTCTCCCGTGGCGTGGCGGGCCTCCTGGCCAAAAATGACGTCACCGTCGTCTCGGGGGAGGGAAGGCTCGACCGGGAGGGCCGATTGGTCGTGGACGAGAGCGACGTGATCGATAGTGAACGGGTCCTCCTGGCGGCGGGATCGGGCGAGCGTGTGCTTCCGGGTCTCGAGCCCGATCCTCCCCTGGTGACCACCTCGCGGGAGCTGCTCGAAGAGACGACCTTACCGCCCAGCGTCGTCATCGTCGGGGGCGGCGCCATCGGCGTCGAATTCGGCTACGTTTTTTCGAGCCTTGGCGTGTCGGTCACGATCGTGGAGCTCGCAGAGCATCTTCTTCCCGGCGCCGATGAGACGATCGCCCGGGAACTCGAACGCGTCTTCGCGCGCAAGAAGGTCGACATCCGAACCGGGATGCGGGTCCGGGGGCTGGCCCGCGGCGGCGACGGAGTCGTTCTGCAAATCGAACGAGAGGGGCGCGCCGGGGAGATCACCGCCGGGCGCTGCGTCGTGGCCGTCGGCCGACGTGCACGCGTCGAGGATCTGGGTCTCGACCTGGCCGGGGTTGCGGTGGAGGGTGGCTTCGTGCGCATCGACGATCACTTCCGCACCAGCCGGCCGAATGTGCTCGCCATCGGAGACCTCGTCGACTCGCCCCAACTCGCCCACGTGGCGGCGGCCGAGGGGGTGGCCGCGGTCGAGATCGCGGCCGGTCGCCGGGCGCCCGGCCGTCTGGACCCCCGTCGCATTCCGGCCTGCGTCTACTGCCATCCGGAGGTCGCCATGATCGGGCTCAGCGAAGCGGCTGCCCGCGAGACCGGGTACGATGTCCGGGTGGGAACCTTCCCCTATCGGGCACTGGGACGCGCCATTGCCTCGACCGAGACAGAAGGCATCGTGAAAGTGGTGGTGGACGATCGCAACGGCGAGATTCTGGGATGCCACGTTCTCGGGGCCGCTGCGACGGACATCGTCGCCGAGGCTGCCGTAGCCATGGGCATGGAGGGCACCGTCTGGGATCTGTCGGGCACGGTCCACGCGCATCCAACCTTCG
>JAPOLW010000713.1 GCA_029976905.1 bacterium
GTGCCAGAAGCCGTTCATCAACAACAACTTCCTCAAGACGTTCAGCACCGTGGTGGAGAAGGGCGTGGGTCACCTCATCGAGTCGTTCGACATGGCGTCCGCCAAAGCCGGCCCCGGCGTGGGCATCGTCGAGGACGTCACCGGGCGGAAGAAGGTGGCGGAGATGCTTGCGCAGGCCCGTCAACACGCCGCCCGCCTCGTTCAGACGGTTCAGGACCCTCAGGGCATCATCCGGGGGGCCACTTCCGGCAGTTTGCAGGCTCTGGGGCCGGGCCCGTTGGGGGCGTCCGAGGCGAATGCCGAGGAGCGCAGGGCCTATGCCGAAAGGTCGGCCGTGCTGACACCGCGAGAGCGCGAAGTCATGGAGTTGCTGGTTGCCGGCGGGACGACCAAGGCGATTGCCGCCGAGTTGACGCTCAGCCCGAAGACCGTCGAGGTCTATCGTGCCCGGGTGATGAAGAAGATGGAGGCAACCTCGGTGGCCGCTCTGGTCCGGCTGGTCCTCCTCGGTAGCGCGCCCCTGGATTCCTAGGGCCGGCCCGGTCGACCTGCCGACGCTTCGTCTGCGTTCGTCGGCGAGAGATCGCCGAGTCGGCGGCCGGTGCGGGCCCGCGCGCGTGCTCGGTCGAGGACTCCGGGTGGAATCGGCTCGCTGCGGCCCAACCCGAAGCGCAGGACCGCGGGCGCGAAGACTTTCAGAAAGCGCGCGGCCCAGACCGGTGGGTCGAACCACGGAGCGTGGACGACGTACTTCTTCTTCTCGACGACCGAAAAGATGGCTCGCGTGACCACCTCGGGAGGGTGCTTTCGTCCGTCGAAGGCTGGTGGTTCGTCTTCCTTCTCCCAGATCTCGGTGTCGATCGCGCCCGGGATGACGATGCCCGCGTGGATGCCGGAGCCGGCGAGGTCGCCCTGCAGTCCCATGGTGAAGGCGTCGAGAGCGGCTTTGGAGGCTGCGTAGACCGATTCGCGTGGTGGTGTGATCTGACCGGCGAGCGAGGAGACGTTGACGATCGTGCCCTCGCCGGCGTCGAGCATGTAGGGAATTGCGGCAAAGGTGGTCCAAAGCGACGCGAGGAAGTTCACGCGCAGGACCCACTGCGCTTCGTCCGCATCGACGTGATAGATCTGCTTGTGTTTGGAGACGGCGGCGTTGTTGACCAGAACGTCGATGCGTCCAAAGCGCCGCACGGTCTCGTCGATCACGGACTCGGCAAAGTCCTGCCCTGCGAGGTCGCCGCACAGGTAGGTCGTTCGTGGCGAGGAGGGTCGGCAGGCGCCGACCAGGCCGCGGAGCCGCTCCTCGCGCCGGGCCACGGCGACGACGGTGGCTCCCCGATCGGCGAAGGCCCGGGCCGTGGTGAAGCCGATGCCGGAGGAGGCTCCGGTGATCACGACGATCTTGTCCCGAAAGTCCATGTTTCAGCAAAGCCCGTTTTCCCGAGCGCGTCGAGTGTGGACGGTTCCCGGCCATGCTCCTCCCCCGGGGGCGGATCTCCCGGGGACGCCATCCTCCCTCGCCGTCGGCGGCGCCCGGCTCGCGATGCGGGTGGCGGCGGCTGCTTCGCCCCTCGCGAGTCAGTCGAGGGTCGTGCAAGGCTCGTGGTTGCAGACGTCGATCAGGGCCCCGCCCGGGGCGAGGAATTCGGACACCAGCACGAGCACCTCGGCGACGCCGCTGGCCTTACCGTGCGGATCCTCGCCCTTCCGTGGCGGGAGGTTTTCCGGTGGAGGAGTGGGGGTGCCGAAGTCCCAGGTCACCAGCGCGGAGCCGCGGAACGGAATCTCGGGGACCGGCGGCAGATCGAAGTAGGGCTGGACGCCGGCATATCGGTCCGGGCGCAGCGCTGGTTCGCGATTCGAGGCGCCGATCGAACGCGCGGCGACCTTGGTCGCGACGTTGGCCACCTGATGGTCACCGAAGGCCATGAAGTAGAGGATTTCCTTGGGCGGGGTGTCGGAGTAGGGGTCGCGCGTCAGGTGGTTCAGGTAGCCGTTGGCCTCGCCGCGATCCCAGAGCATCTGTGCAATTCCGAACGCAAGGCGCCGCGTGAGCGGGTCCGGGTAGGATTCGGCGAACAGGGGGTCGAATTCGTCGAAGTCCACCGACCGCGGGATGAGGAGGCTGTAGTTGGCGGCTCCTACGGCCATGACC
>JAPOLW010000714.1 GCA_029976905.1 bacterium
TTCGTGCTCTTTTTCCTGTACGCGACGCCCGAGGACATGGCGCGCCGGGCGCTCGGAGAGAAGGCGCCCCCAGAGGCCCTCGAGCAGTGGATCGTAAACCACGGCTACCATCTTCCTCTTTTCTGGAACGAAGAGGCGCCGACGCAGACGCTCTTCGTCGATCACTTCGAGCGAATGCTGACCTTCGACTTCGGTCGAAGTGACGCAGACGATGTGCCGGTTCTGCGGCGACTGCGGGAAGGGGTGGGGCCCAGTCTGTCGCTCACGATCCCCCTCTTTTTGCTCGGCCTCCTCCTCTCGATCGCTCTGGCGCTCTTCGTGGCGACCTTCCGGGAGACCTACATCGACCGCGCCGGAGTCGCGGTCTGCGTTCTGGCGATGAGTGTGTCCATCCTCCTCTACATCATCGGAGGACAATTCTTGATCGGACGCGTTCTGAAGTGGTTTCCGGTCTCGGGTTTCGACGCCTCTCCAGCGGTCGTGGCCCGTTTTCTCGTGCTCCCCGTGCTGGTCGGCATGGCGGCCAGCTTCGGGGAGCAGGTGCGCTTCTATCGGACCGTCTTCGTGGAGGAGACGACCCGCGACTACGTCCGTACGGCCCGCGCGAAGGGCTGCGGTGATGGACGAGTCATGTGGCATCACGTTCTTCGCAACGCATTGATCCCGATCATCACCCGGGTCGTCCTGGCGATTCCCTTCCTCTTTACCGGGTCGATCCTGCTCGAATCGTTCTTCGGTATTCCCGGTCTGGGGTCGATGACGGTCGACGCGATCCATGCGAACGATTTCGCCACGCTCCGGGTGATGGTCTTCATCGGTTCGGTCCTCTTCATTCTCGGTCAGATCGTGACCGATGTCTGCTATACGTTGGCCGATCCACGGGTGCGCCTGGAGTAGCCCGATGGAGGCGTACATTCTCTCCAACGTCGTCACGCTGCTGCTGCTGGCGGGGCTCCTCGCCGCTCTGGCCGCGGCGCGACGCAGTCCCCTCTGGCAACGCGCGGGGCGGGAGCTCGCGCGCCGGCGTCCGATCGCCCTCGCCGTGGTGGGGGCCTATGCGCTGGTTGCCGGCCTGGATTCGGTGTCGTGGATCGATTCGACCGAAGGCGAGGGCGCCCGCGCGGCGGGTCTCGTCGGCGAGCCCCGCAGCATCGTCGATCGCCTCTTTCCGCCCGACTTCCAGGAAGCGAGCTACTCGGCGCCGCTTGCTTCCTTCGAACTCTACGGCGGCGAGCCGCTGCGTCATCCGGGTGCTCATCTCCTGGGCACCGACATCATCGGACGTGACGTTCTCCATCGGGGCTTGAAGGGCGCCCGCGTGGCCCTGATCATCGGAGGCCTGACGAGCCTGATCGTCTTGCCGCTGGCCCTGCTCGTGGGAGTGTCGGCGGGGTACGTCGGCGGCCGCCTCGACGACGCCGTCTTCTTCGTGATGTCGACCCTGGCTTCGATGCCGAGCCTGCTCCTGCTGATCGCTCTGATCATGGTTCTCGGCGTCGGTACGGTGCAGGTCTGCGTCGCCCTGGGTGTCACCGGGTGGGTGGGCCTGGCGCGACTTTTGCGGGCGGAGACCTTGAAGATTCGCGAGCTGGACTACGTGGACGCCGCGCGGGTTCTGGGCACGTCGGAGGGGCGCATCGTGTGGCGACATGTCTTGCCGAATCTGATGCACCTGGTGGTGATCAGCTTTGCGCTTCTCTTCTCGAGTCTGGTTTTGTCCGAAGTCGTCCTGTCGTGGCTCGGCATCGGCATCGACGGGTCCTGGGGCCGGATGATCGACCAGGCGCGAACGGAACTCTCCCGGGAGCCGGTCATCTGGTGGAATCTCCTGGCGGCGTCGGCGGCGCTCTTCGGACTCATTCTGGCGATCAACCAGCTCGCCGATGCCGTGCGCGACATTCTCGATCCGCGCACCCGCTCGGAGCGCTCGTGAGCACGACGACGAAACCGCTCCTCGCGGTACGTGATCTCTGTACGAGCTTTCCGCACGGAGACGATCGGATACGGGTTGTGGACCGAATCTCCTTCGATGTTGCGGCGGGGGAAACCCTGGCCCTGGTGGGCGAGTCCGGCTGCGGGAAGTCGGTGACGGCCTTCTCGATCCTCCGGCTGATCCCGCGGCCCGGCCGCGTCGATTCCGGCAGCGTGCAT
>JAPOLW010000715.1 GCA_029976905.1 bacterium
CCGAACAGATCGGGTAGACCGTGGCCGAGGCGATCGGGTGGGCGGCAAAGAGTGCCGCGCCGAGCAGTGCGAAGGGGGGCACGATCCCAAACCCCGGGGCGCGCAACAACGCATAGGCGAGGACGGCGGCAACGGCGGCGAGGATCGCATTCAATGCATGGTAGGGCCCGGGTTGGTGGCCGTACCAGAGATTCTGCAACACCATCGTGGCCCGCGGGATCGGCCGGTAGTAGGGCAGGTTGCTCCAATGTCGCTCCCCGAATACGCGCACGACATCCGAAAAGGACGTCGGTGAATCCGCGTCGACGATCAGCACGAAGTCATCGTAGACGAAGTCGTTGTAGACCGAGGGGAGGTAGAGACCGAGCACGAGGAAGAAGAGGACCGCCCCCCACAGAGGACGATCCCGTCGAAACCACCGCGGTTCACCGCCACGGTTCGCCTCGCCCGCGGCGGGCCCGCGGGGCGCGGCCCCGGGCGTGTCGCGGAGATCTCCATCCCGATCCACCTCGCCGCCGCCGATCCCACTGTGATTCGCATCACCGTGGGCAGCGGCGCTGCGGGCAGACTTGCTGCGTCTCCTTTCGCGCCCGGCTCTGCTTCCCTTCGCGTCGTCGGGTTTCTGCTTTTGTTTTCGCTTCCTTGGAGCCATGAGGGGGATCTCCGCGCTCGTCCCGTTGCGCCAGCGTCGTTTTCGTTCCGGCCCGCAATCGCAGCGGTCCGTCTCCGGCCCGATGGAGAGTGCGCCGGAAGTCTCGCAGGTCCAAAACGTACGCCAAGCGGCGCGCGGATGACAAGCCGCTCGAAGCTCTCTTCGTCGGGTGCCTTGGCCTGACCTCGAAGGACGATGGCGCGCCGGACGCCGGAGAATCTGTATGCTGCTCGAGCGGCCGGGTGTGACGGGGGCCCCCTTCGCAGCGGCCGCGACGCCTTTGATTCCGCCCAGCCACCCAGGGCTCCACCGACGCGGCTCCGAGTTGCCCCGGAGAGAGCGATCAGCTCAATAGGATGCCCGATGGAGTCGACGGGAAAGAGGAAACTCGCCGCGGGAGCCGTTCTGGTGCTCCTCGCGCTCTGGGCCCTGTGGGCGAGCGAGTCTCGACTCGGGCTCTCCCTCGAGCACGCATTGAAGACCCGCCTGCGCTCCCAGGCGATGGTGACGACCCTGGAGGTAGACGGCGTGGGCGCCGTGCCACTCTTCCTCCACCCGACCGATCAGATCATGACTCCGGAGATGTGGGCGGGGCGCCTGTGGGAGAAGACCGAAACGACCTGGTTTTTGAGCAGCTTGCGTCCCGGTGATGTCGTCGTCGATGTGGGCGCCAACGTTGGCTACTACACCGTCCTCGCGGGTCTGCTCGTCGGAGATACGGGGCGTGTGTACGCCTTCGAACCCGACCCGCAGAACTTCGAGCTTCTTCGGCGGAATGTGGCTCTCAACGGCTTGCACAACGTCATTCTCGAGAACAAGGCTGCATCGAACGAGGCTGGGCAACTCTCCCTCTACCTCGACGAAGAGAACAAGGGAGACCACCGGATCTACCAGCCGGAGGGGGAGCAGCGTCGTTCCATCGACGTGGAAGCCGTGCGTCTCGACGACTACTTCGAAGGCGTCGAGGACTCCGTCGATTTCGTGAAGATCGACACACAAGGGGCAGAGTTTGCCATCCTGGAGGGGGCTCTCGGCATCCTGGCGCGCTCGCCGGGGTTGGTCATGGCCGTGGAGTACTCTCCCGAGGGCCTGGCTGGGTTCGGAGCTTCCGGGGGCGATCTGGTCGACCTTCTCGAGACACTCGATCTCGAGATGTTCGACCTCGGACTGGGTGGTCCGAACCTGTACCCGATCCGGCCGATCGACAGCAGTTCCCTGCGTCGTTTCCCCAAGAAGACGTGGTTTACGAATCTCCTGCTCCTCCGGGCCCGTCCCGATCTCCTGGAGAAGATCGAGCGATCCGTACCGCGCGACCCGGGGACGTGAAGGGGAGGGCGGCGTGTCCGTCGCCGCCCGCCTGATTGAGCCGTGCCACGGCGGGGGCCGCCGTGGCGGCAAGAGGCACGGCCCCGCCGTGCGCATGGAGCACGGGGAGGTCTCGGCGAGCAGCCCGAATCGGGAACTCAACGCTGCCAGAACGACGAAGTTTTCGACCCGAC
>JAPOLW010000716.1 GCA_029976905.1 bacterium
GCGGCTCGTCAACCGACCGCGGCTCGTCAACCGACCGCGGCTCGTCAACCGACCGCGGCTCGTCAACCGACCGCGGCCAGGGAGGACTCTTCGGCGTCCATGTTCTCGTCGATCCGCTCGAGCGCCTCGCGGGTCCGCCGCTTGCGCTTGCCGCGCTCGACGCGGTGGCTACGACGCCGGCGCCCTTCCCCCGGGACGGCCTCCTCGGGCGGGACCGAGAGCAGTCGATAACGCAGCGATTCGGGCTCGAGGTCGAGGACCCGGCAGATGCTGTCGAAGGAGAAGAGCCAATCGTCTCCACTCTGGCGGATCCAGGCTTCGGCCTTTCGTGCCTCGTGACGACGCTTGGCACAGTGGCTCGATACGTCGGTCAGGCAGTAGACCGCATCCTCGAGAATGGCGAGCATCAAGCCCTTCACTCCCGCGCGGTTGCCCAGTTCGTCTCCGGCCTGGGGGAGTTGCGACGGCAGCAACGTCTCGGGGGCGAAGGCCAGGACGGGTTCGCGGTTCAGAGGAACCGAGGGGGTCGGCCTCGGGGTCGAAGCGCGGCTGCTGGTGATTCCAAGGGACACAATGTTTTCGGTCTTCACGGGACTCTCCTTTCGTCGTTCACCCGTGAGACTTGGCAACTCGCATGCCACCCGCGAGACACCGCCACATGGGGGCTTTTCTGCGAAAGGGCGCAGAAGTGTCCCTACGCGGTGACAGCCTCCCGCAAGGCTGTCGCGGACCGGTGACGACCGCTTTTCACCGCCAGAACGGGCGATGTCCCGGTTCGTCCCGGGGGCCACGCCCGCCACCCCGAGCAGCCCGCCCCGGGGGCCACGCCCGCCGGGCCGCGCCGATCGATCCAGGACCACGGGGCGACGCACGGTGCGCGTCGAGTGCCTGCGGCCTTTAGAGCGGCCGGTGGGGAGGTCGGTCTAGGGCGCCGTGAACTCCAGGCGATGTCCGGCGGTCCAGCCGCCGTCGACGACCAGCGGGTGCCCGGTGACGAACGACGCATCGTCGGAGGCGAGGAAGAGTGCCGCCGCGGCGACCTCCTCCGGGCGACCGAAACGCTCGAGGGCATGGAAGCGGCGCATCTGTTCGGCGACCTCGGGGACCGAGCGCAGACCGGCGAGCATCGGAGTGTCGATCGCACCGGGACAAAGACAATTCACCCGGATTCCGAAGGGTGCATAGTCGATCGCCATGTTCTTGGTGATGAGAACGACTCCGCCCTTGGAGGCGTTGTAGGCGAGTTGGCTCGGTAGGCCCTCGAGGCCTTCCACGCTTGCGACGTGGACGATGCTCCCCGAGCGACGCTCCATCATCGACGCGAGCGCGTGTTTGGAGACCAGGTAGGTGCCCTTGAGGTTGATGTCGACCACCCGGTCCCATTCGGATGCGTCCAACTCGTGAGCACCGCCGATGCCCGAGACTCCCGCCGCATTGACCAGGACGTCGATCCGGCCGTGCTCGGCGATCACGGCCTTCACGGCGGCTTCGACCGCGCCCTCGTCACGAACGTCGGCCGCATGGGCACTCGCGCGCGGTGCTGCCCCGGTGACTTCGTCCCAGTTCCCGCCCGCGGGCGCGGCGAGGTCGAGACCCGCGATCGAGGCGCCTTCGCGCGCAAAGCGGGTGGCACACGCGGCACCGATGCCCGAGGCAGCCCCGGTGATCAGCGCCACCTTGTCCTGCAGTCGTCCCATCGTCTCTCCTCCCGCTGGGGACCTTCCATAGGACCTGCCCGCGCACAAGAGCACGGCACGGCGAAGCCCCTGAAGGCCGCCGCCTCCAATCACGAAGCGGAGTCCCTCTTCCCCTGGCCGCGGCACCGGGCGCATCTCGGGGAGGAAGGAAAATCAACGCGGAGGAGGAGAAATGGGGGAGATCGTGATCGGCGCCGTCTGGATCTGGGGGCTCGCCTCCCTACCCGAACAAACGCCGGTGCCGCTTCCGGGGCTCGGCCGGGGCATCTTCTGGCTGCTCGTCGTCGCGCACAGCCTGGAGGTCGTCGCCCACTACGACGTGCTCCGGGACAGCCCAGGGTCGATGGCGACCCATGTCGCGCAGACCTTCTTGTGGGGCGACCTCTCCCTACGCAAGGTCGGCGCGAGCCCCTGACCGGGCGAGCGGGCCGCGCGCTTCGCGCCC
>JAPOLW010000717.1 GCA_029976905.1 bacterium
GGTGCTCGTCCATTTCATCGAACGAGCGGATGTAGATCGCGTTGTCCGCGCGCCCGCCGGGCCTCGAGGCGGCTACTTTCTGCAGGCGTTTGCGCCGAAAACGTCGCAGGCCCATCGCGCCCAGCGCCGCGAAGATCGCGAGCGCGAAGAAAATTCCGATCACGTCGCTGGGACTAGCCTTCGGTTGCGACGCAGTCGAGGGGGGGATTGGTCAGCGACGTTTGCGACGCAGTCGAGGGGGGATTGGTCAGCGACGTTTGCGACGCAGTCGAGGGGGGATTGGTCAGCGACGTTTGCGACGCAGTCGAGGGGGGATTGGTCAGCGACGTTTGCGACGCAGTTCGAGCACGACGGTTTCGAGTTGGTGGCGCATGTCGGCGAGGCTTTCGCGCATCCGCAGGATCACGGCCACACCGGCCAGGTTTACGTCCAGCTCGTGCACCAGATTGTCGGCGACGCGGGCCCGCTCGAGCATGATCTCGGAGAAATCCCGCGCCGGCGCAGGCGAGTCGGACTCGACGATCTCTTCCTGCTCGAGTTGCACCAGGAAGGTCTCCTCGATCGAGAGGATCTCGATGATCTGTCGGCGCGTGAAGTACCTCATCGTGCTCGTCCCAGGTGCTCCCGCACGTTGGCGCCCGCGTAGAGCGGTTCCATTTCCTCGGCGATCCGGTCGAGGGCGTCGTCGGCCCCCTCGCGCGGGAGCACCGCCGCGAGGGTGACGTAGAGATCTCCGCGCTCCTTGGACTTTCGTTTCGTGGCGCCCTTTCCCCGCAGCCGCAATCGACGTCCGTTGGCCGAGCGGGGTGGGATCTTCACGGTTGCCGCTCCGTCGGGGGTCGGGACCTCGATCGAGCCGCCACGCAAAAGCTCGGGAATCGTCGCGGGCACCTCGACATGGATGTCGTCGCCGTCGCGGGTGAAGAAGGGGTGCGGTCGGACGCGCAGGGTGACGTAGAGGTCGCCCGGCGCTCCTCCGCCCGGACCCGGCGCCCCCTGGCCCGCGAGCCGGATGCGGGTGCCGTCTTCGGCGCCCGCAGGGATGGTCACCTGCAGAGCGCCCTTGCCTTCGAATTCGAGGGTGACCTTGCCGCCGCGGACGGCGTCGAGGAAATCCACGGGCGCCTCGCCCTGCGCGTCGGCGCCTTTTCTCGGTCCCCGGGGCGCGCGTCGTCCAGCGAAGCCGAAGCGTTCGCCGAACCCGCCGAGGCCACCGAGCAGATCCTCGAGATCGATCTCGGAGGCGAATTCCCCGTATGACGGGCTCCGCCGCGTTCCTTCCTGCCAATGCTTGTACGCCCGTGCCTGCTCGGGGTCGAAACCCGCCTCGAGCCCACGGGCTCCGAACTCGTCGAAGAGCTTGCGCTTGGACTCGTCGGAGAGGATGTCGTTTGCCCAGGAAATTTCCTTGAAGCGTTCGGCCGCCTTCGGGTCGTTCGGATTGACGTCGGGATGGTGCTTGCGAGCGAGCTTGCGATACGCCTTGCGGATTTCGTCCTGGCTCGCATCGCGCGCTACACCAAGCGCCGAATAGGGGTCCTTTTCCACCATCCCCTCCTATGTAACGCAGCTTTTCGCGTTTGCAGCGCCTTGGCTCGAGGATTGTGCGACGGGGGGTCGTGCGCGCCCGGAAAAGACCCTTCTCCGGGCGGGGTCAGGCCGTGGCGGCGCGGGCGCGTGTGCGACCGAGCTCGTCGATCCACGCCCGCAGCTCCGGCAGGACCGAGGCCTCCCACGCGGGCGAGGCCCGAAGTCGGCAGAAGGCCGCAAACATCCAGTCCAGAACTCCGACGGCGTCCTCCAGATCGGCCAGACGCAAGAAGAGATCGTTCTCGAAGGCCGCACGCCGGTCATCCGAAGGACTCCCGTCCCGGTCCCCGAGCTTGGGGCAGCGCATCGAATCGTAGGAGAGGAGGCCGCCGTCGAGCGTGAGCTCCCAGCGGCGTTCGCCCCGTGAGATCGAAATCCGGGCGCGGTCGAGGAGCTTGCCCCGTCGCAGGCCGACGCCGAGTTCGGGCCGGACGTCTCCCTCGTCGACGAGAGTGAGTCGGGCACCGGGGTCGCCGCCCTCCTCGAGCACGAGACGGTCGCCCAGTGCGAGATCGACGATGTCTCCGTCGATTTCGATGCGCC
>JAPOLW010000718.1 GCA_029976905.1 bacterium
CATCATCACGTCGTGGTAGTCGGGTCCGAGCGCGTAGGCCGCGATCCGACCCCGCAATTCCTCGCGCCAACGAGTCGGGGCCGGCGAGGGAGGGGCATACGGGAAGAACCCGCTCACCATCGATCGAGCCCAGGCGTAGCGCGTTCTCGGATCGAGGCGCGCCTTTTTGTGATGGAGCAGGAAGCGCATGTCTCCGGCGCGTCCGTCGGCGAGCCAACGTTCGTAGAAGGCCTCGCGATCGAGGGGCTCGATGCGCGAAACCCCGATGTCGACGAAGCCAAAGCGTTCGCCGATTGCGAGTACCTCGCGTTTGCGTTGTCTCGGGGTCACGACCGGCACCTTGGCGGCTAACCACGGCGGTGACAAGTTGCGGCACTCTGGTGGCGACCGTCACGGGATCGTCACCCCGGCCTGCGGTGTGCACTGGCGTCGCCGCGGAAGCGGGCCGACGCACGCGCCCACGGCCGGCCGCAGCGTCACCCGCGGAACGCCCCGTCTTCCCTTGTCTTCGCGGCGCCCCGGTGGTGCCCGCCCGTGCTGCTCGTGGCGATCCGCTGCCGTGGGCCGCTCGCGGCACGGCCGTTGCATCGGTGCACGGCAGGCCGGCCCGTGTACGCCCGGGCCCTTCCCGGAGGAAGGGGCGAAGTCATGGAAAACGAAGCCAGACCGAGCACGAAGAATCGACATCCGGCGCGGCCCGCTCGGCGGGAGGGCTCTCGTCGCCGCGGTCCGGTCCGCCGAGGCGCCTCGGCGCCCCGCTTGGTCGCCGAAGAGGAGGTGCGCGTCCACCTCCCTCTGGTGCGCCAGGTCGTGCAGCAGGTGCAGGGCGCGCTTCCGGCGTCGGTCGAGTTCGACGAGATCATGAGTTGGGGGATCGACGGACTGCTCGACGCGGTCCGCAAGTACGACGCCAGCAAGGGCACCCATTTCCAGACCTACGCGCGGATCCGCATCCGGGGCGCCATCCTCGACCAGCTGCGCTCCCTGGACTGGGTGTCCCGTACGACGCGCCAGAAGGCGAACCAACTCGTCCGCAAGATCCAGGAACTCGAGCATTCGCTCGGGCGGCAGGCGACCCAGGACGAATTGGCGGCGTCGCTTGGTCTGAACCTCGAGAAGCTGCACGAGTTGATGGGGGAAGTCGGGGATCTGGCGCTGGTGTCTCTCGAAGACGTGGCCTTCGGGCGCAACAGCGAGCGGGTCAGCTTCGAAGACTACATGGCGGCGCCCGGAGGTGATCCGATCGCCGCTCTCTTGTCGCAGGAGCGCGCCGGTGCCGTCGCCGAAGCGATCCGCCAACTTCCCGGGAAGGAACGCCTGGTGATGCCGCTCTACTACAATGGCGAGCTCACCATGAAGGAGGTCGGCGCTCGGCTCGGCATCACCGAGTCGCGCGTGTCCCAATTGCATACGCAGGCGATCGGCCGTCTGCGGGAGCTTCTCTCTGATTTCGCCGGGGAAGAACGGCCCGAACTCTAGTCGCCGGTCGTTCGGGGCTCGTGCGCGGCGAAGCGCGCCCGTGCCTCCTCCAGATCTGCGGGGTGGTTCAGATTGAGAAAACTCCCACCCCCGGGGTCGAATCTTCGCAGGGCTTCGTCGTCCACCCGCAGCACGCGGCACGCGTCAAATCCGTCCTGGACGCGGGCTCGGCCCATCGCCAGCCGTTCGGCGAAATGCGGCCCCATCGTCGAAACCCGGTAGACCGCGAGCAGCGGTTCGGGCCGCTCCTCCCAGATCGGGAGGACGACGTCGAGAGTCGGATCCGACTCCGCTCGTTCGAGAAGACCCTCGACCAGGGTGGGCGCGAGCAGGGGCGCGTCGCAGGAGGCAACGAAGGCGAAGAGGCCGCGCGCGACGCGGAGCGCCGCGGCAAGCCCGCCGACGGGGCCGCGGTGGGCCGCTTCATCGCGGGCGAGTGCGGTCGGCCGTGCGCCCGCCGAACGGACCGCTTCGTAGAGCGCCTTCTCGAAGTCTGGCGCGGCTTCGTTCGCGGGGGCGACCGAGAGAACGATCTCGTCACAGGCGGGGGCGAGGGCGCGGGCGACGAGGCGGACGGCGGCGGCGGCGGCGGGTGCGCGTCGTGCGCGTCGTGCCACTTCCAGTCGCCCAAGTGGCTGTCCGCCGTGTTATTC
>JAPOLW010000719.1 GCA_029976905.1 bacterium
GACCCTCGACAAGAGCGACTTCGTGAAGATCACCCGCCGAACGGGACGGAAGAGCCTGTTCTCCATCGAACAGCGCGATGGGGGTGGGCCCCCCTCAGAGGGGCACAAAAAATGACGAGTAGTGCTCGATTTGACGGAAAGGGGCAGCTGCCGGGGAACACTTCCAATGGCCCCGGGGGAGGTCGCCATGAACAACAGCGCAGGTCCGAAGTGGTACCCGCCGGTGTCCGCAAGACCCCGTACGCTCTGACAGACGAGAAGCCGAGGGTTTGGGAGGGAAGCCAACCCGATGCAGCTGTCCGCCATCGTTCTCCACACGGGTTACGACAGGACGGTCTCCAAGGAGGTTCCTCCCGAGCTACGACCAGAGCGAGCCGTTTCCCGATAGGTGTCCGTCCCATGGGGACTCAGGGGATGAGCCTATGAGGGGGCCGAGTTTCGGGAGGGACCGACCTCGACAAAGCTCACTGCACCGCGCCGTAGAACGGCTTCACCAAGCTCATGCCGAACAAGTTGCTGCGGTCGAGGAGATCGTCACGATCACTGAAGCGATGACCTACGGATGGGTGGGGACGTCCGAGATTCTGAATCGCCTGCCCTTCGCTCGGACAAAGCTCCGGACCTTCATCGACCAGGGCGATCTCCAGGAGAACGTACACTTCGTCATCAAGGGAGGCGCACGGTACTGGAACGTCCTGCGGATCCAGGAGTGGATGACTCAAAGCGATGGTTCAAGGCAGGCGGTCAACTCTTCGGCTATACTCAGGAGTGGTGAGGAAGCCCCCGCGATCGAGCCGATACACGGAGCAAGGAATGAGCGCTAAGGCGAAGATGCGCGCTCCCGTAATCCGTGTGGAGCGAAAGACCGGCAACCTGATTGTGGATTTTACGTGGCGGGGGGTTCGGCTTCAGCCTTCCACCGGCGAGAAGGACTCCCTTGAAGCCCGAGCGCGGCTCGAACAGAAGCTCCTCTCGATGGAGTGGCACATGAAGAATGGATCCTTCGTGCCAACGGAGTGGTTCCCGGAGTCTCGCGCAGTCCATCGGAACTTTCCCGTAGCCGGGACACCCGCTCCAGGCGAGCAGATCGTGCGCTTCGGGCCATGGATCCGCCAGTGGCACCAGCGACGGTCTCCGTTCCGTGCCGACGGCACCCTCGAGCAAGACTACGAGATTGCTCCGACCACATGGCTCCATGATCAGGGGACGATCGAGCTATTCGTCCAATGGTTCGGCGATGACCGTCCTCTCGAAGAAGTGGATCGGGCACTCTGCCTGCAGTTTCGCGCCTACTTGCGAGAGGCTCCGGTCGGCCGGCGCAAGAAGCCTCGGGCCCCCAAAACGATCCGAAGCATCCTCGGGCTCCTGCATTGCGCCTTCGCCGAAGAGTTCGAGGGCGACGAAACACGGCTCAATCCGGTCCCTCCCGCTGGCCGCAAGGGTTCCCGGCAACAGATGCGTCGCGATCGTCGGCAGGGCGTCATCCGTACGGGCAGCCCACTCTCGGTCGAAGAATTGTGGATGGTTCTCGACAACCTCCCAGCCCGCATCGAACTTCGTGGCGGTGGATTCATCGACCGTGCGACACTCTTCGATCTCTACACGGTCTGGGTCCGAACCGGCCTCAGATCCAACGAACCCTTTGCACTACGGTTCGAAGCTCTCGACTGGGTCCGACAGGGCTTCATGCTCACCCATGCGAGGTCTCCCAAAGCTGGTGGGATCGAGGCCGAGCCCAAGACGGGGGCGAGATGGGTGGATTGCTCCGGTGACCCCCAGGTCTTCGAGGCGTTCGAGCGTCGCAGACGGGCTGTTCTCGCGACCGGGGTGCGGAACTACGTCTTCTCGGATTCCAGAGGACGCCCACTCTCTCAGGACCTGCTCTACAAGCGGGTCTGGAAGCCCACCCTCCGTCGCATCGGGATCGCCCACCGCACTCAAAACGACGGGATGCGGGATACGTGGATCAGCCACGCGATCGCGTCGGGCGAGCAGATCCCGTTCATCGCCGCACGGACCGGGACCTCTCACAGGATGATCATGGATCACTACCTGGGAAGGATCGAAAGAGGCTCCGACGGGCGACTGGCGGCAGCCTCGTTGGACCGACCCGGCCCTGATTCCGT
>JAPOLW010000071.1 GCA_029976905.1 bacterium
AGGCGAGAAGGAGGTTCTCCACGGCCGGGTAGACCGAGCCGCCTCCGACGACCGAGGGCCGGTCGAGTCCGGCGTCGGTGATCGCCATTTCCCCGGGGTTGAAGCAGAACACGACGAGGACCGGGGTGCGGGCGAAATTTGCGGCGAGGTAGTCGCCGGCGGCGAGCATCCGCTCCTGCCGCGCGGCGGTTTCGGGGCGGGCGTTCTCGAGAAGCTGGCGGTGCTGCTTGGCGTAGGCGTCCCACGGACCGCGATAGAGGTCGGCGAGTCGTTGCCGCGCGGCCGCATCGCGGACGACGATCATGCGCCAGGGTTGCCGATTGCCGCCGGTTGGCGCCCAGCGAGCCGCATCGAGGATCCGTCTCAGGATCTCGTCGGGGATGGGGTCGGGGCGCAACCGCCGCACGGCCCGCAGGGTTTTCATGCACTCGTAGAGGTCCGTCTCTGCCATCTGCCCCCCTTGGTCGAAGAGTCTCTATCCCCTCCTGCCGGGCCGGGACAAGCGGTCGCAACCTGCGCGATGGACCGGCCTCCTTGCATTCCCGGCGATGCGCGTGGTCGTCGGCGTCGGGCGGTCGCTTGCGCGAGGCCGTCGTGGCATGCGAGTTTCCGTGCGCCCGGAAGCAGGAGGAATTTTGTGGCGACGTTCTGGAAAGCGTGCAACACCTGCAAGTCCGAAATCGGATTCGCGCGGGACTACTATGTCTGCAGCGTGTCGACCTGTCGGCGCAAGGGAACGGATTTCACCTTCTGTTCGGTCGAATGTTGGGAGGCCCATGTGCCGCTCTTCCGGCATCGCGATGCCGGGGCCGAGGAGCGACGAGCGCCAGCGCGGTCGGATGCCGAGCGTGCGTCCGCGAGCGTCGAATCGCGAACCTCTCCGGGGGCCGCCGCGACCCCGACCGAAAGCCGACCGGGAGGGCTCGCCGCCGCGACCCCGACCGAAAGCCGACCGGCTGCGGCGGCCGCGCCCGCGGAGGAGGAGCGACCTCCACTGATTCTCGAGGACCGCGCCGCGATCCCCGAAGACATTTTGGTGGTCGTCTCGAAGCTCAAGTCGTATATCCGCGCCCGCTCCGGCATGAAGACCTCCGACGGCGTCTTGCCGCGGCTCTCCGCGATGCTTCGCGATGTCTGCGACGAGGCCATTGAACGAGCGCATGCGGATGGGCGCAAGACGGTGATGGATCGCGACTTCCCTTGACGTCGCCGCAGGCGTCGTGAAAGCGTCCGCGTAGATAGCGTCCGGCGCGTCTGGTGGAATCTGTAAACTCCTGGAGGAATGATGGCCTGGGATTTCGAAACAGAGCCCGAGTTTCAAAAGAAGCTCGATTGGATGGATGAATTCGTACGCGAGAAGGTCGAACCGATCGATCTCGCTTTCCCCGATCCGGTGGCGCCCTACGACCGCCGGAATCCGACCTACAAGAAGATCATCGAGCCACTCAAGGCGGAGGTGCGGGCCCAGGACCTGTGGGCCTGCCACCTTGGACCCGATCTCGGAGGGCGCGGGTTCGGCCAACTGAAGCTCGCTCTCATGAACGAGATCCTGGGGCGCTCGGCGTGGGCGCCGAACGTCTTCGGCTGTCAGGCGCCGGACTCGGGCAATGCCGAGATCCTCGCGCACTACGGGAGCGAGAGCCAGAAGCAACGTTATCTGCAGCCGCTTCTCGACGGCGACATCGTATCGTGTTTCTCGATGACCGAGCCTCAAGCGGGCGCGGATCCGCGAGAGTTCCGCTGCCAGGCGCGCAAGGAAGGAAACGAATGGGTGATCCGCGGTGAGAAGTACTACTCGTCGCACGCGGATTTCGCCGACTTCCTGATCACGATGGTGATCACCGACCCCGATGTGCCCGTTCACCAGGGCGCCTCGATGTTCCTCGTTCCGGGGGACGCGCCGGGGCTCGAGATCGTGCGCCACACCGGGCTCGGGGGAGAGCCGCTGGGCCACGGTCACCACCCGCATCTGCGCTACAACGACGTCCGCGTGCCCGAGGAGAACCTCCTCGGCGGCCCGGGGCAGGCGTTTGCCATTGCGCAGACCCGGCTGGGCGGTGGGCGCATTCATCACGCCATGCGCACGATCGCCATGGTGCGCTCGGCGCTCCGCATGATGTGCGAGCGCGCGCTCAGTCGCCGGACCCAGGGAGAACAACTGGCCCGTAAGCAGATGGTGCAGGAGAAGATCGCGGATTCGTTCATCCAGATCGAGCAGTTCCGCCTCCTCGTGCTCTACGCCGCATGGCACATCGACAAGGGCCACCGCAGCGAGGCGCGGACGTACATCGCTGCGGTGAAGGTGCAGATGGCCGAGGTTCTGCACGACGTCGTGCGCCGTGCGCTTCATCTGCACGGAGCACTGGGGTGCTCGAACGAGATGCCCCTCATGCGCATGTGGTCGGGGGTGCCGGTGATGGGGATCGCCGACGGTCCGACCGAGGTCCACAAGGTCACGGTCGCCAAGCAGGTCCTCAAGCAATACGAACCCTACGAGGGGCTGTGGCCCAATGACTTCCTCCCCACGCGGGTCGAAGAGGCCCGGGCGCGTTTTGCCGACCTCCTCGAGGCCGAAGTCGGAAATCTTTGAGCGGCGAGGAGGAGAGGACCCGGGGGCTGGTCGACCCGGAGAAGCTAGCCCGCTGGATGGACGAGAAGCGCCTTCCCGGAGCGGGTGAGCCGCTCGAGATACGCTTCATCAGTGGCGGGGCCTCCAATGAGATCTTCGAGATCCGTCGTGGCGACGTTCGCCTCGCCCTGCGGCGGCCGCCGCGCCGGGTGCCTTCCGGGCGGAACGAGACCATGCTGCGCGAGTACCGCGTTCTGCGCGCGCTGGCGGACACGGACGTTCCGCACTCGCGTGCGCTCGCGGTCTGCGACGACCCCGATCTCTTTGGCGCTTGTTTCTACCTCATGGAGTTCGTCGACGGGTGGTCGTGCATGAATCTCGATGGATGGCCAGCGCCCTTCGACGCCGACCTCGAGGCACGCCAGGGACTCGCCTGGGAACTCGTCGACGCGATTGCCCGACTCGGGCGGGTGGACTGGAAGGCGCGTGGCCTGGAAGGCTTCGGTCGACCCGACGGGTTCCACGAACGGCAGGTCGATCGCTGGTATGCCCATCTCGACGCCTTCAAGTTCCGCGAGCTTCCCGGCCTCGACGAGGCGGCGCAGTGGTTGCGCGGATACAAGCCGCGCTCCTGGGAACCCGGCATCATCCACGGCGACTATCAATTCGCCAATGTGATGTACCGGCATGGCGGCCCGGCGCGATTGGCGGCCATCGTCGACTGGGAGATGGCCACGGTGGGGGATCCCTTGCTGGATCTCGCCTGGGTGGTGATGGGCTGGCCCGACCCCGACGAGGACCGCTCCAATTCGAGCTACGTCGATTACACGGGGATGCCGTCGCGTGCAGAACTATTGGAGCGCTACGCTGCGACCAGCGGAAGATCGGTCGATGAAATCGACTATTACGTGATCCTCGCCCGCTTCAAGATGGCGGTCGTTCTCGAGGGTGGCTATGCCCGCTATGTACGCGGCGGGGCCGACAACCCGAAGATGGCGGCGTTCGGCGACGTCGTGCTCGACATGGCGAGCAAAGCCGCCCACCTGGCAAAGACGACCGCGCTCGGTCGCTGAACGGCTGTCGCGCGCGGATCACTCCTCCTCACGACGAAAGCGCTCGAGCGTCTCGGCCACGGCGGCTTCGGCGCGGCGGAGCAGCGCGAGTCGGTCTTCGTCGGGGTGGCGTTCGATCGGAGCGCCGACCCACATCCGTAGATGGATTCCGAAGGGGACGGGCTTGAAGTCGTTTTCCAGGATTCGCCAGGAGTTGTGGATGCACACCGGCACGATCGGGGCGTGGGGTGCCTCTGCGAAGAGGGCGAGCGAGCCGGCGGGCTTGAAGGGCGCGAGGGTTCCATCGCGTCTCCGGGTTCCTTCTGGGAAGATGACGACCGAAGAGCCGTCCTCCTCCGCGGCCCGCGCCAGTGTGCGAATCGCCTGCACCGAGGAGTCGCGGTCCGAGCGGTCGATCAGAGCGTGTCCGCCGTGACGCAAATTGTAGGAGATTCCGGGGATGCCCCGCGCCAGGGATTTCTTCGAAATATATTTGGGTCGATTGTCCGGCATCGCCCAGGCGAACAGGGGAGTGTCGAACATGCTCTGGTGGTTGGAGACGATCAGATACGTCGTCCCGGGACGGAATTCGGATGAAATCTCGAGCTCCGGGCGGATGCCGGCGAGGCGATAGGTCCAGACCAGCGCCCTCTGCAGGAGAACCCCGACGCGCTCGAGGGCGCCGCGTCCCAGCGGCGTGGCCAGGCGCAGGAGGACATCGAAGAAGAGAAGGGTTGCCCCAAAAGCGATCGAGAACGCGACGGTCCCCACCCAGCCACCTACCCATCCCATGCACCTTGATTTGCAGACGTCAGGCTCCGGCGCCAGCAGCACCATCGCGACCGGCGCTCGAATAGGTTACGCTCCCGACGATGAGTGGGGCCGATCAGGTGGAGTTGGCGCGGGCGGCGTGGCAGGCCGTTTCGGCGGGTGATGTGGGCGGTGTGCGGCGTCTTCTGACCGAAGACGCGGTCTGGCACGCGTCGGGCCGGGGCCCGCGCGCGGGCGACTTCCAGGGGCCCCGGGCGATCCTCGACTATCTTGCCAGCATCGGTGAGGCGGCCGATGACTTCGACCTCGACCTCGATGACATTCTGGTCGGTACGCAGCGCGTAGCATTGCTCTTCCGCGTCTTCGGGCGCCGCGACGAGCGCCTGCTCGAAGCAGGTTTCATCCTCTTGATGCGAACCGAGGGAGACCGCATCGCCGAGATCTGGTCGGTCGCCCGCGACCAGCACGCCGTCGACGAGTTCTGGCGCTGACGCCGGGCCGGGGGGTGGCGGTGGATTGCTCCGGATCGGGGCCTCGTCGACGCGGGAGGGCGCCACGCGCGATCGCGCCATGAGCGGATTCGACGTCGGCGACGGCATGGAATCTCCCGAACTCGTCCTCTGCCCGCTCACGCTGCGGCCGAAGCTGCGCGAGTGCCCGCCCGACCGATATGGCGAGATTCTCGATGCGGCCGTGGAACACGGTTACCGCGGTGTCGCCCTGGGACGCATCGACGAGGCGATCGCACGGAGCGCCGGTCTCTCCCGGGAACGGTTTCTCGACCAATTCGCCCAGCGTGGGCTCTCGACACCCCTGGTCGAGGCGGTATCCGCCTGGGGGCAGGGGCAAAGCGACGATGAGATCGATGCCGAAATCCTGCCGACTCTCGATCTCGCCGTGGCGGCGGGGGCCCAGACGGTGGTCGCGCTCTCCCACGAGGCTGGTCTGGCTCCCGTGCAGGTCGCCGCACGCGGCTTTGCTCGTGTTTGCGAGCGAGCGGCCGAGCGCGGCCTGACGGTTTCCATCGAATTCTTTCCCTGGGGGGGCATCCCCGACATCGCCACCGCCTGGCAGGTCGTGCAGGCGGCCGGCGCCGAAAATGGCGGGCTCGTGCTCGATACGTGGCATTGGGCGCGAAGTGCGCAGGGGGCCGATTTCGCAACCCTATCGGCGATCCCCGCGGATCGAATCCATGTGGTGCAGATCGACGACGCCGCGCCGCAGGCGTGGGCGGATCCGCTCCAGGAGACTCTGCACGGCCGTCTGCTCCCCGGCGATGGCGTGGCGGGAATCGCGGCGATTCTCCGGGCGTTGCGCAAGCGAGATGCGCGCCCTCTGCTCGCTCCCGAGGTCTTCAGTGACGACCTCTTGGCCCTTGGCGTGTCGGAGATGGCCGGACGGGTCGCGCGCGCGACGCGCGCCGTCCTGGCGGAGGCCGGTTGGCGATGAGCAATTCCATCGATCCTTTCTCCGGGTTTCGGCTCGACGGCCGGGTGGCCCTCGTCACCGGTGCTTCCAGTGGGTTTGGCGCTCGGTTTGCCCGGGTGCTGGCGGCGGCGGGAGCGCGGGTCGCGGTGACGGCGCGACGTGCGGACCGACTTGCGGCGGTGGTTGCCGACATCGAGGGAGGCCGGGCGTTTCCCTGCGACCTCGCGCGCGAGGACGAGACCGAAAAGCTCGCTGCCGACGTACTCGCCGAGTACGGATGCGTCGACGTTCTGATCAACAACGCGGGTCTTTCCGATGGCCCGGCGCGGGCGCACGAGGAGTCTCCGGCGCAATTCCGCAGCGTCGTCGAGGTGAACCTCAATGCGGTCTTTCACCTCTCGCGCCTGCTGGCACCGCCGATGATCGAGCGCGGCCGCGGGGTCGTCGTGAACGTGGCATCGGTGCACGCGCTGGTGGGCAGCGCGCCCAACACGCAGGCTGCCTACGTCGCCTCGAAGGGCGCGGTCGTTGCGCTGACCCGCGAGCTCGCGCTGCAGTGGGCGCGCAAGGGCGTGCGGGTGAACGCGATCGCGCCGGGGTATTTCGAAACCGAAATCACGGCGGCCATGTTCGACAACGAGCGTTCGGTCGCCTGGATCGAGCGAAATACACCGTTGGGGCGGGCGGGTGAACTCCCTGAATTGGATGGCGCGCTGCTCTTCCTGGCCAGTGACGCGAGCAGCTACGTCACGGGCACTACCCTTCTCGTCGACGGGGGGTGGACGGCCCGCTAGGGGCCGGATCGCGGTGCGACGCAGGTGTCGCGCGAACCCCGATCCTTGCCGCGTTCGACGAACCGCCGGCGCTCTCGTCAGGCGCAGCCCGATGAAGTAGGACTGGCGCATGCCTCTGGATCTGAGCGAGATCGCGCGCCCCGAGCACACGGCGCTGGTTCTGCAGGAGTGTCAGGAGGGCGTCGTCGGGCCAAAGTCGGTCCTGCCCGACCTGGCCCGGAGCGCGCAGGAGGAGTTGATTCCCAACGTCGCGTCGTTGTCGAAAATCGCACGCCGGGTCGGTGCGCGGGTCGTGCATTGCCTGGCCGTGCCGCGAGCCGATGGGTTCGGCCAGCACCGCAACGCGCCGCTCTTCCTGGCGACGCAGCGCGCCGAGAACCGGCTGGTCGAGGGGTCTCCCGGAGTCGACGTGGCCAACGGACTCGACGTCGGGCCCGACGACATCGTTCTGCGGCGGATGCAGGGTCTGACCCCGTTCCGCTACTCGGAGCTGGATCCGATTCTACGCAACGAGGGCATCCGCACGCTCGTGGTCTGTGGGGTCTCGCTCAACGTTGCGATCCCGGCGCTGACCTTCGAGGCTGTGACCGCCGGCTACAACGTGGTGATCCCGCGCGACGCGGTCGCCGGCGTGCCTCGGGACTACGGGCACGCCGTTCTCGACAATACCCTACGCGCCGTCGCCTTGCTGACGATGACCGCCGATTTGATCGCCGCCTGGGAGGATTGAGTCCGGCGGGGCTTCCTGTGTCGGTCGGCTCGGCGCTGCGGGCATCGTCTCGGTGGGGCTGGGGATGGTGATGTCGGGGGCGGGTTCTCCGCCGTGCACCACCGTTCGTATTGGCGCGTGGTCCACGAAGATCGGCGATGACCAGGCGCGTTCCTCGGTCTCCGAGAGGCAATCGTCGGTCCAGGGTTTGCCGAAACAGGGGCTCACATCGACGCAGCGGCCGCGCGAGTCCCGCGTGCAACCGAGCGGATCGGCATCGACCGCCTGCGAGGGGGCCTCGATGGCCCGTACGTAGTAGAGGGCATCGCGGCCGAGGGTGGGAAACTCTTCGTCGGTGAACTCGACCGAACATCCGTCGGCGTCTCCGCGACAGGGCAGAACCTTCCACGGATCTTCGACCAGCGGCGCCACGGCCTCGCTCGCGCCGGTCTGCGGACGGATCCGGACGACCTCGATGCGGGTGATCGGCCGACGGACGTCCGACGGGTAGTAGCACTCGCCACGACAGAGTCGTTCGATGCGCTCGCGGCCGAGGGCCTGACGGGCCTCCAGCGAACAACCTTCGCGGGGCTCGAACGAGCCGACCGCGCGGACGCGGAAGGAAGGAGCGTTGGCGAGGACGACTTCGCTTCCCATGGGCACAGGTTTTCCGTCGGGCGCGTTCGTCAGGTCGAACCACAAAAGAATGCGCGGCCCGCTCGTGCCGTAGACTTCCCGCCGTTGGAGGGCCTCCCAGACCGCGCGGCGATCGCGTCCGTCGGCGTGAACGGCGGCGAGGCCGCCGTTGAGGAAGAACGAAGCCTGACGCTCGGTCTCGAAATTCGCAAAGGGCGACGCAATGCTGCTCAACTCGAGAACCTCGGAGCGCGCCGCCGGGTCGCGGGTGTCCCTTCTGCCGAGTTGGGTATCGACGAATTCGCCGAAGCGGGCTTCGGTGAAATCGCGCCGGGAGAATTCCTTGTAGCCGGTTCCGGGACGAGCGGAGTGGTTGTCGCTCGAACTGAGGAAGCCGAAACGGAAGCGATCGTTCTTTTGCCCGGGCCGGCCGAGCGCCATCATGTATTGGACGGAGCTTCCGGGCCGGTAGTTGAAGGCGGGCTGGAAGCAGTCGCGGCACTGGCCGGCGTCCTGCCAGTCGGCGATCGTCGTGCCCGGAACGGTCGAGAAGCCGCCGTTGAAGGCCGCGTCGACGAAGTTCTGGCGGGCTTCGGCCGCGCGTTCGGCGCACTCGCCGGCGGGAACTCCTTCGCGGGTGCAGCGCTCCTGGATGATTTCCCCGGCTCGCCAGCAGGAGGGAAGGAAGTTTTCATTTGGTGCCGGGCAACTCCAACGCCCATCGGCTCCGAGGACCGCCTCCCGGAAGGGGCGATACTCCTCGGAATTCCCGTGACCAGAAAAGACTTCGACGAGTCGCTGCCAGCGCGGATCGTGCTGTTCGTCGGTGAGCTGCTTGTCCCACGACGAGCCCGGTGGGGTGTAGAAGCCCCAGGTCGTTCCGTGCGGAATCACCAGGGCCTCCTTGTCCCAGTCGTCGAGTTTGGCGAAGAGCTGCTCGGGCGTGGGTGCGTTCTCCCGGCAATCGAGCGGCAGGTCGCGCACCGGCACATTGCTCGGGCAGTCCCGGATGTCGAAGGTCTCCGCCATGTACTTGGCGAATTCGGGCCCCCCGCTTTCCAACTCCCACATCGCAAATGCACCGATGACGATGGGGCCGGGGGCGGTCTCCTGGACGTCGGGGAGGTCGGGCGGAGGGCCGGCGCTGATCGGCCGACTCGGAATCTGGTCGTCGGCGAGGTCGCGCAAGATCACGTTTTTGTGTCCCCAATGGTTCTCGGGGCGCGTTCCGACCTGCGTCCATTCCCAGCCCAGGTAGGAAACGAGGTCGGGGGCGTCCCCGTCGCCCGCGATCTCGTTGCATTGGCGGATCGACTCGACCGTCTCCTCCCAGCGGCGCGGGGTCAGGGTGATGGCGTGGTCGTTGATCGACCAGAAGTCGAGCCCGGCGCAGTGTCGAGCGAAGTCGCAGGCGTCGGCCACCGGGTGTGCGCCGTCGCCGCCCACCATCGGCAGGCTCATCTGGAAGGCGTCGAAGGAAAACGTCGTATGGACGTGGAGATCGCCGAAGAGGATTTGTCTGGGATCCTCGACGCCGACGTCGCGGGCCGCCGTATCGATGGCGCGCTCGCGGGCCGCGAGGGTCTCTGCGGACACCGGCGGCGACTGCGGCTCACCGGCGCGCATCGGCTGACCCACCCAGCCCCGCCCGATGGCGTAGAGGAAGAGCAGGACGAGGACGAAAAATCCGAGCAATGGACGGAGGATACGCATCCCGTGCTTGTACCGGAGAGCCCTCGTGTTTCACCAGCCAAGCGGCGGTTCGGTGTGGACGGATCGGGCCCCCCTCCGGGGCCTTCGCGTTCCCCTCGCACCCGTCTGGAGCCAGATCGGCGGACCGGGTACCCTGTACGGATGGCCCGGAGACGATCCGCCCGGGCGCTTTCAGGGGACGACGCGATGAAGTTGATGATCCAGATTCCGTGCCTCAACGAGGAAGAAACCCTCCCGGCGACCCTGCAGGACATCCCCGATCGGATTGCGGGAATCGACGAGATCGAGGTGCTGGTGGTCGACGATGGCAGTACCGACCGGACCGGCGAGGTCGCCCGGGCGCACGGGGTCCAGCACGTCCTGCGCTTTGCCGCCAACCGGGGGCTGGGGCACGCCTTCTCGGCGGGCATGGACTACTGCCTGCGCCACGGCGCCGACATCATCGTCAATACCGACGGAGACAATCAGTACTACGGGGGCGACATCGCAAAACTCGTGCAGCCCATTCTCGAAGGGCGGGCCGAGTTGGTCATCGGTGATCGTGAACCGAGCAAGGTGGGCCACTTCTCGCCGACCAAGAAATTCCTCCAGGGACTCGGCAGTGCCGTCGTCAGCCGGCTCGCTGACCTCGAGGTGGCGGACGTCGCCAGCGGCTTCAAGGCGTACTCGCGGGAGGCTGCGTCGTCGATGGCTCTTTCGACGGACTTCGACCACACCGTCGATCACGTCATCCAGGCTGGTCGCAAGCGCATCCCCACCGTGGTCGTGCCCATCCGGACCAATGACAAGCTGCGCGAGTCGCGCCTCTTCTCGAGCCCCGCCGAATTCGTCGGACGCTCGCTGGGCATCATGGTGCGGGTGTATTCCTCTTACGGAGCGATGAAGATCTTTTCGCTCGCGGGAATCGTCACCTTCTCGCTCGGCTTTCTGCTCGGTCTGCGCTTCCTGTACTTCTTCCTCTTCAGCGACCACCCCGACCTACACGTGCAATCGCTCATTCTCGCGGCGATCGCGATGCTCGCCGGCTTCCAGATGATCTTGACCGGCGTCGTCGCCGATCTGATCAGCACCAACCGCTCGATGCTCGAGGGCCTCTCGTACCGCTTGCAGAGGATGGAGAGGGATCGGCAGGGCTGAGGTTCACGGGCGCCGCCGGGGACGGCTCGCGGCTGCCGAGCCACCTCGCGGTCCAGCGGTGGGTTCCGTCAGTTTTCTTCCGCCGCTCCGGTCCGCACCGCAGCCGACGGCCGGAGCGCCGCGTCGCTCTCGGCCGGGGCGTCGGCCGTCGTCGGGTTCTTTACCTCGCGTAGACGGATGGCCTTCTGGATCTCGGCAAAGGACGCCTCGACGAGGTGTACGAACGCCTTCAGGTCGGGCAGGAGTTCGTAGTCGGCGTTGAAGCCCCAGCAGACCTTGCCGTCGTAACTCATCAGGGCCACGCCCAGGCCCATGTTTTCCAGGAGTGGCACGAGCGGATAGATCGCCTCGAGTTTGGCGCCGAGCATGTAGAGCGGGAATTGCGGCCCGGGCACGTTCGTCACGATCATGTTGATCGGCCCCGAGGCGGCTTGTGCTCCCAGCGACATCAGGATCGAGGGTGCCCATTCGGCTGCGGCCATCATCATCTCGACGCCCAGTGCCTGCTTCGAGCTCTTCAGATCCTGGGTCGTTGCGTGAATCGTCTCGATGCGCCGCAGGGGATCGGCCTCGTCGATCGGCAGGCGGATGATCCAGGAGGAGACGTTGTTGCCCAGCTTCCCCTTGTCCTCGTCGCGGCGTACGCTGACGGGTGCCGAGGTGCGGAAGTCGATCCCCGTCGGGTCGACCCGGCGCCGCATCAAGTACGCGCGAACCGCCCCGGCGACCGTTGCCAGGACGATGTCGTTCAC
>JAPOLW010000720.1 GCA_029976905.1 bacterium
ATCCTCCTGGTCTCGGCGGACACGGCGGCGCGCCTCGGCCCGGAGTTCCAGATCGGCCGCCGCGTCGTCGTACCGGTGCGCGGCAAGGACGAGCCGGTGGAAGTGGTCGAGGTACTCGACCGCCAGCGTGAGCCGGCTCCCTAGAGGCGCGGCACGAAGCACCGATTCGGGGTTGGACGAGGGCAGCGGGTCGGGGATTTGCTCGCCACCAGGGCCGCTCCTCGGCCTCCGGCGCCACCAGGGCCGCTCCTCGGCCTCCATCACCAACGGGTCGCTCGAAGATTTCCCCGGAATTTCCGGACCTCCGCGCGACCGAACGAACCCCTGCCCGAAAATCCCGCCTCTCGCCGTCTAGCCCAAACCGACGCGAGTTCACCCCTCCATCACCGAACACGACGCCGAGTGGGGCCCTGGCGGATCTCTTCCGCCGGGAAGACGGGAAATTCAAAATACGTTTTCGGCTCTGGCGTCCGATCAACCGCCCTACGGGCCGTCGCGAACCGCGCGCGCCCAGTAGTTCAAGGTCATACGCACGCCAGTCGCCGCGCCACTGAAGAAAGTGACGATTCTCACGGTCCTCAATGGGACCACGGAGGAAGACCAATAGACATTTGCGCGCGTCTCCCCGGGGATGGTGGTGCACGGCTGGACCGAGCAATCGGGAGACGCCGGCTCGATGAGCGTCTGTAGTTCGTCGATCGTCGGGAGGCGCCAGGTACAGGAATTACCGAAGCAGGGCTCGGTGTTCAGCTGCTCGAGGACCACGGTCGCCACCGTGCCGTCGAAATTCCAGGGCGACCCCGTGGACCAGCTGTACAAGTTGTTCGAATCGTGCGGGTCCGGGCAGGTCGCTTTGTCGACGTAAACGACGCTGGCCGCCTGCGCCCCGCTCTTGAGCTCCCAGATGAGCCCGGTCAGCTTGTCGGTGGCCGTGCCGTCGCCGTTCTCGGTCCAGCGGTCCACGGTGACGCCGTTGGGGTTCGTCCTGCTGATCGTGTTGAGCCGGCCCGCGATCGATTCGACATGGTCCTGCGTGGCGCCCGTTGCCGCCCGATTGTCGGTATGCGGATCCTCCGCGCAGCCCGTCGAGAGGAACCCTTCCGAGGTGACTGTGATCTTGCACCCCGCCTGCGCCGGAAATGCGGGCAAGAGGAGCGCGACGAACACCAGAGCGAAAACCCTCGCAAGCATCGTCGTGGGCCATCACGAGACGCTTGCCCCGGACAATCCAACTGGCCGAGGGAAGAAAGTCGTCCTGGCCGGTTTCGGTTTCCGCCCGTCGCCCCTCAGTCGAAGCGATAGCTGATCTCGCCGCCGTAGCCGCGTGGTGCCTGAAACCAGCGGGTCGCGCAGCACCTCGATTTGCTGCACGTCGACGATCTCCAGGATGGCGCTGCGATCTCGCGGGATGAAGATCCCGTCGAGGTACATGCCGACGCCCGGATCGAACGCAGCGCCCGCCGTCGCGCGCGCACGACGATCTCTTCGACGCGACACGCCTCCCGCTTCGAGATGCCCGGGGCCTTGCCCGTTGCCTCGATCCGCTCGCCTTCGGCGTCGAGCGCGTCGCTCGCGTCCGTGAAGCTCGATGTGAGATCGTTTCCGTCGAGCTCCTCCTGGTAGGCAGAGGGCGCCTCGATCCGATCTGGCTGCCCGTTGGCGGGAGAGGCTGCGAAGAAGGAAACGACCGTCAGCAGCAGTGTGATCGTGCGCAGGAGATGGATCCCCCGGTTGCTTCTGCGAATTCGGTCACGAATGCGTTTGTGGGCCGGGCCCCTTTGCCTTTCGCATCCAACGACGCCTTCGGCTTCTCCCCTTTCCGGCTCTAGCCGCATCCCTCGGGTGCTTCTCCCTCGCGCATCATGGGAGAAAATCCAACGACGGCGTGCGGGCCGCTCTGCGTCAAGAATACTTCGATCTGATTTTCACCGACGATACGACCTCGATAGATGCCGGTCTCCTCTTGCTCCACCAGGTAGAATTCGTCGGAATACGGCGACACGGCACCGATTACCGGCTCGACGTCCTCCACCACGGGCTCAGATGATACAGCTGCTGCCTCCTTCTCCACCACGGGCTCGGAAGATGCAGCTGCTGCCTCCTTCTCCGCCACGGGCTCAGATGA
>JAPOLW010000721.1 GCA_029976905.1 bacterium
CGGTTTCGGTCCTCCTGGGCGTGCTCGCGGGCGCCGCTCTCCTCGCCGTGCTGCTTCTCACCGTCGGTCGACGATTCTTTGGATCTCCGGCGGGAGCGATCGCGCGTCCCCTGCCTGCCGTCGGGCTCCTGGCACTCGTCATGGCCGCGGGCGCGATCTTCGGGCCGTCCGGAAGCGTCGACCCGCTGCCGGTGCGCGAGGCGATCCCCGGACATCTGCAAGATCGTCCGAACGTCGTGCTGGTGGTCGTCGATACGTTGCGCGCCGACTATCTCGGCGCCTACGGCGACCCGCGCGGTCTGAGCCCGAACATCGACGCCATGGCGGCGCAGGGGGCGGTCTTCGAAGCCTTCGGCCAGTCGTCCTGGACCAAGCCTTCGGTCGCGACGATCCTGACGTCCCTCTATGCCTCGTCGCACGGTGCCATGAGCAAGCCTGCCGTGTTGCCCGATGTCACCACCATTGCCGATGCGATGAAGGAGCAGGGCTATACGACGGCTGGGTTCGTCTCCAACATCAACCTCGCCCCCTCGTTCAATTTTCAGCAGGGCTTCGACGAATACACCTACTTTGCCCCCGATTATCTCTTCGGTGCCGAGGAATCGTCATCGAAGCTCGTCATCTACAGCATTCTGCGCGTTCTGAACTTCAAGCTCTTCAAGGATCGTTGGGTCGAGCAGTACTACCAGGATTCGCGGACCGTGAACGAAGCGGCGCTGCCGTGGATCGAGCGCCACCAGGGAGATCGTTTCTTCACGCTCCTGCACTACATGGATCCGCACGACCCGTACTTCACCCACCCCTACGATGGTCGCGGCATCGCGCGCGTGGAGAACCAGAATCCCCCCGCGGAGCAGGCAGAGGAGATGAAGGAATTGTACGCGGGCGAGATCCGCTACATGGACGAATCCTTCGGGAATCTGGTCGATACGCTCGAGAAACTCGGGCTGTACGAAAATACGCTCGTCATTCTCACCGCCGATCACGGCGAAGAATTCCAGGAACATGGCGGATGGTGGCACGGGACGACGCTCTACAATGAGCAGATCGCCGTCCCCCTGGTGGCCAAATTCCCGCAAGGCATGACCGTTGCCGCCCGACCCAATGGCGTGGCCCGGCTTCTCGACGTTGCGCCGACGATCCTGGCGGCCGCGGGAGCGGCCATCCCGGACGAGTGGCAGGGGGCGGACCTGACGGCGGACATTCCGTCGACACGTGCGGCGTTTGCCGAAGAAGACCACGAAGGCAACATCGTGACCGCCGTTCGCAAGGGGTCGATGAAGCTCATTCGCGCTCAGGAAGGCAATCCGCGCGGCCTACCGACGGTCGAGTTGTTCGACGTCGAGGGCGATCCGGGCGAAAGTCGCAATCTGGCCGTGGAGCGCGACATCGAAGTCGCCGACCTCGACCAGGAGATCGTTGCGATCAGCACCGGCGCCGCCGACGAGGCCGTCGAGGGCGGCGGGGATGTCGAAATGGACGACGCCACCCGCGAGCGGTTGCGCGCCCTGGGCTATATCGAGTGACGCGTACCCGGTCGGCGTAGGGCGCGTCGGGCGCTTTCGATGGCCGCATGGACGTGGCAGTCGGGCAGGTGGTCGTTCACGAGGCCCATGGCCTGCATGAAGGCGTAGAGCGTCGTGGGTCCGACGAACGTCCAACCGCGTCGACGGAGGTCCCGGCTGAGGGCCCGTGAGGCCGGGCTGGTGGGATGCGCGCTCAGCCAGCGTCTGCTGACCCGCCGTGGACGTTCTTGCGCCGTGGGTTCGAAGCTCCAGAAGTAGTTCGCCAACGAGCCGAACTCGTCGCGAAGGGCCTGGGCGCGGCGGGCGTTGTGGATCGCGGATTGAATCTTGCCCCGGTGACGGATGACGCCGGGGTCCTTCACCAATCGGGTGACCTGGCGGTCGTCGAAGCGGGCGACCCGGTCGAGGTCGAAATTCGCGAAGACCTCGCGAAGATACGCCCGGCGTCGGAGGATGAGAATCCAGCTGAGGCCGGCCTGAAAGCCCTCGAGACAGATCTTCTCGAAGAGGCGGACGTCTCCGGTGACTGGAACGCCCCACTCGGTGTCGTGATAGTGGACGTACTCCGGGGACGAGATGCACCACCAGCACCGTGCGAC
>JAPOLW010000722.1 GCA_029976905.1 bacterium
ATGAGATCGCAGAGGATGCCCATCGCGGTCCAGGCGAGAGTGGCGTAGGAAGGACCGGAGCCACGGTCGAGGGCCCCGACCACCGAGCGATGCAAGCGCCGGCGAGCATAGGTGAAGGGCAGGAAGCCGAGCACGACCGTGAAGGCGAGCAGAATCCCCTGCCTCGGGTCGGAGGCCGAAACGGCAAGCGCAGCCAGAGCGAGGCTTCCCGAGAGCCCGCGCAACCACCAGCGCAGCAAGGTCCCGGTGGATTCTGGTCGATCCATGCCTCTCACCCCTCGCACGATACCCGATCGAGGAGGCGGGAGAAGGGTTTCTTTGCCCCCGGCGCCTCCGCTCAGCCCTTCCACAGGGGCCCGGGGACCTCGAAGCCCAGTGGATCACCCCATCGGTTGCGGAAGGCGACCTCGTGGGCGGGGCGGCGGCGTGCGACCCCCCAGCGGCCCGTGGGATAACCCATCGGCACGCAGCAGGCGAAGACCCAGCCTTCGTCCGGCGGCACCTCGAGGATCTTCAACACCTCCTCGAGTCGGAACATCAGCACGCTGGTAATCGTGCTTCCGATTCCTTCGGCCCGAGCGGCAAGCATGGCGCTCCAGACGGCGGGAAAGATCGAACCGCCGGTGGGGTCGCCCTGCGCGAACGCGAAGAGAAGCAGCGGGTAGACCTCGAAGTTCTTCGCCATCCAATTCGCCGAGCGCTGCACCTTCGCCATCTCGATACTGTCGGGCGCGTCCGGGTCGGCTTCCATGGCCGAGATTCGATCGGCGTAGATCGTCTTCCAGAGCATGTCGATGCAGTCACGGTAGATCGGGGCGAGGCGCCCGCGGACTCCGGGGTCGTCGACGAGCAGGAACCGCCAGCCCTGGGTGTTCCCGCCCGATGGAGCGCGGATCGCCGCGTCGAGGATACGGGCCTGGACGTCGTCGGGGATCGGGTCGGGCCGCACGCGGCGCATGGCCCGGGTCGTGTAGAGGGCTTCATCGAGGGTCATATCTGACATGGCCCGTACGCTAGCCCACCATGGCCCCGGCAGGCCAGTCGGGCCCGGTGGTCGCCTGCAGGCCGGACAGGCCCGGCGGTCGCCGGCAGGTCGAACGGTGTTCCGGCCTCACGTCGTGGCGACGTTGTTCCTCAAGGTGGGGGCGCGTAGGGCCGACCGCTTTCGTAGAGGGCGCGGCGACGCTCGCGCTCCGCGGCGGCCGGTGTGCCGTCGGGCGTGGCACGGCGCGCGTCCTCTTCGGCACGCGATGCTTCTTCGAAGCGCCCCTGCGCAGCGAGCGCGGCGGCGAGCGTGTCCAGGAGGTGGGGCTGCGCACCGTGTTGCGTGATGGCCTCGCGCGCCAACTCCAGGGCGGCGTCCGCGTCGCGGCACCCGGGCGCGGTGCACGTCGCCCGGATCCAGGCGAGCCGGATGGTCGTCTCTGCATCGTCCGGATGGGCGGCGCGCCTCCGCTCCAGGACCTCGATCGCCCCGGCCGGGTCCCCGGTCTGGATGCGGATCTGGCTCAAGAGCAAGGTAGTGTCCCGATCCTCCGGGGTGAGCGCATGAGCGCGCGCCACGGCTTCCTCGGCGGCCTCCAGGCGTCCGTTGCGCGCATGCACCAGACCGAGATTGAACGCGGCCTCGGCATATCCGGGGTCGATCCCCAGGGCGCGCCGAAAGCCGTCGGCGGCCTCCGGATCACGTTGCTGCTGCATCCGGATCACGGCGAGATTGTAGGCGGCGTCGCTGTCGGAGGTATCGAGCTTCAAGACTTTTTCGTAGTGTGCCGCAGCGTCGTCGGACCGCCCGGCTCTCGCGAGGGCGGCCGCGAGATTGTAGTGCGCTCTGGTCTCCCGGGGGTTCAGGCGCAGGGCTTTCTCGTAGTCCGAAATGGCGGCATCGAGGTTGCCCAGCTCTAATGCATCCTGACTGCCCAGTTTGATCTGGGCGATAGCATCGGTGATTTTCCGTGTCACGAATTCTTTTCCTCTCAGAGGCGATTCGTGATTGAACAAAATACCATTACTGATAAACATGTCATAACTGTGTCGATAGTTCACGCAGATGTTATAACCGTACACTTTGGCACAACCATAAGGGCTCACTGGTCGTAGCGGTGTGGTCTCACGTTGATACCC
>JAPOLW010000723.1 GCA_029976905.1 bacterium
GGGCCGACAACGGCGGCATGGTCACCGGCGACGCCGCCGTCAACAGCGATGCCCCCGTGATCGTCTGCACCGCCGAGATCCTCGCCAACCGATCCCTGCGCGAGGGGGCCGAGACCGATGTCGACCTCGTCCACTTCCTCGAACCGGAGGAGGTCGAGAAATGGCTCGCGGAAGACTGGGCGACAGCCCTGTGCGAGCGAGCACGAACGGCCGCTGCCCGCGGCGTTGCGCCGGTCCTGGGTCTGAGCTGCTACACCTGGAACGTCGCCGAGTTCATCGAGGTCGCCCGCCGGTTGAAGCGCGACGTCCCCGGTCTGCTGGTCGTCGCCGGAGGACCGCACGTGCAGCGCGCCGAGGATTTCCTGCGGGGCGACGGAATCGACGTCGTCGCGCTCGGCGAGGCCGAGGAGACCTTCACCGCCCTGCTCGACGCACCGGGCCGCTCGGCCTGGAGCACGATCGACGGGCTTGCCTATCTCGACGAGAAGGCGAAGGTCGTCCGCACGCCACCGCGCGGACGGGCCACGGCGCTCGACCGATTCCCTTCGGCGCTCGACTACATCGACTTGCGCAACGCCGATGGAACACCGCGCTACGATCAGGTCGCGTACGAAACCAGCCGGGGCTGCCCCTACCGCTGCGCCTTTTGCGAATGGGGCACGGGAGCGATCGGGACCAAGATGTACCAATTCTCGCTCGATCGCATCCGTACGGACCTCGAAACCCTGACCGCGGGCGGCATCAAGGACGTCTGGTTGTGCGATTCGAACTTCGGCGCGCTGCGCGAGGACGTCGCCAAGGCCGAAATGGTGGTCGATCTGCAGCAACGCACGGGGCTGCCGCAGTCGTTCAACACCTCCTGGTCGAAGAATCACAATCAGCGGGTGCAGGACATCGTCCGGCTGCTGCACCGCAACGACCTCCTGTCGCACTACCACCTCGCGCTCCAGACCCTCACGCCGCGCGCCCTCGAACTGGCCAATCGCAAGAACATGCGCGCCAACGATTACGAGCCCGTCGTCAAACAACTCGCCGCCGACGGCATTCCCGTCGCGGCCGAGTTGATCTGGGGCCTGCCCGGGGACACTCTGGGGGAGTTCGAGAGCAACCTCGATCACCTCCTCACCGTCTTCCCCAACATCAACATCTTCGGCTACACGCTTCTTCCGGGAACCGAGTTCTTCGATCGTCGCGAGGAGTACCGCCTCGAGACCCGCCCCGTTGCCGGCTACGGCAAGGCCAAAGGCGAGTACGTCGTCGGTTGCCACACCTACTCGCGCGAGGAAGGCGAGGAAGGCTACTTCCTGATCACCGCCTACATCGTCCTGGCACGAGGCCAGGTGATGCCCCTGACGACGCAGCTCCTCGCTCAGAGCGGCCAGGTTCCGGTCGCCCCGATGCTCCGCGCAGTCCTGCACGCCCTCATCCGGGAATTCACCGACGAACTCCCCGGGGAGGTCTCGTCGGATCGCATCGTCGCCTACGAAAATCGCTCGGAACTCTTCTTGCGGTTCCTCGCCGAGCCCGAGCGCGCCTACGAGGCCGTGCGCCGCTCGATCGAGCAGTGGCTTCTGGAAAATGACGCGGCGACCCTCGTGCCACAGGCCTTGCGGGTCCTCGAGATCGATCGCGCACTCTGCCCCCGCGTTGGACCCGCAACCCGCAGCACCCACGCCTTCGGGTTCGCCGCCGACCGCGCCCTCGAGGTTCTCCGTCGCATGGAGGCGCCCGACCCCTCCCTGCTCGAAGCACCCTGCGTCACCGAGCTCGACATCCATCACCCGGGTGGGGTCGGCGAGATCCTGCGCGACCCCGACGGCGGTTCGTGGATCCGCGGGCAGATCGAATCCCCCGTCGGAGCCGCTCCGGCCTGAACCGGAATGCTGCGGCTCGGCCCGCCCATGGCCCCCGAAGGGCGCCCGAACCGCGAACGCGGACGTCGGCGTTCGCGACCCGGACTCGTCTGAAGGAAGGCTCGGTCATGCCGACGGGAATCCCGCGCCTGCTTGCCCTGCTCCACCCCGCGATCGCCCTGGTGACGATCGTCGCCCTCTTCCATGTGGCCTCTCTCGGGCTACGCTCGCGACAACGGAACGGAGCGGCGGCCCGACCGTTGCAC
>JAPOLW010000724.1 GCA_029976905.1 bacterium
GGCGAGATCGTGGGATTCTACTGCTTCGACATCTTCGAAGATGTCATGACCCACGTGGTGTTGGGATACGACCTCTCGATCGCCAGAGCGAAGGGACTGTATCGAGTCCTCATCATGTCCTGCCTTCGGGAGGCGCAGCGATTGGGTCTATCCCTCAGTCTTTCTGCGGGGGTGGGCGAGTTCAAGGCGTCGAGAGGGGGGCAGTCGACGACCGAATACGAAGCTGTAGCCTTCGAGCATCTGCCCTTGCGTCAACGTTCGGCGTGGCGGTTGTTGGCGAAGAAAGGCGAATTCTCGGCCTTTTTGCGGAGCACCTTCTGGCGTTCCGGCAACGAGTCCGGGGTCGTCCATCGGGGCTAGGAACGTTCCTGGAAGGATTGCGCGGACCAAGGTGGGAAGCATCGAGCGCGAAGGACCAGGCCCGCTGCTTGAACGCCTTGTTGCACGGAGCGGCCGAATGGCCAGGCGCCGGACCAAAACGATTTGTTTCGTCGGACAGACCGCGATTCCCCGGGGCGCTCGCTGCCGGGTGGAAGCCACCTCGGGCGTCCCCTCCGTCGTGTCAGTCGTCCGGCGCGCCGCGACGAATCCAGTCGCCGACCTTCGTGACGAGTTCCGGGGGCAGGAGGAATGGGTAGTTCTTCGGCATGTGTGCGACGACATTCCCTTCGTCGTCCACGGGGTCGCAGCGGGACAGAAGCTGGTAGAGCCAGCTCCCATCGGGATCGCCGGGTGCAACGAGCGGCAGGGCCGTACGTGCTCGTACCCGGTGGTTCATCAGGTTCTCGTACACGTCTCGTGAAAGATCGAGACCGGCCGCAGACGAGATGTCGTCGTGGCATGCCGCGAACGTGCAACTCCCGGCGAAGATCGCGCCTTCGATGCTGGACAGGGTCGTCGGCGGCTCGGAGAGCGCGGGGGGAGTATCGACGCACGGCGGAGCCGTCGGCAGACCCTCGTTGCCGGGAAGCGTCGGCGGAAGATAGAGCGGCGCCTCGATTTCCTCGTCCGAAGGCAGGGTCTGGGCGGGATTGGTCGGGGCTCCGATGCCGTCACACGGACCGGTCGAGTGAAAGGTGCCGTCCTCGCCCTGCTCGAGATCGGTGGTCACCCCGACGTTGCCGCTCAGCAACATGGAAGACTCCGCCAATGCGAGCATGACGCACATCTCCTGGTCGCCGATGCCCCAGCCGACGGATTCGTCCCGGGGGTTGCGATAGCCGCAGGTCATGCGCAGGCCGTATGCACCCGCCGCGGCGAGATCGACAGGTGGATCGATCACCTTGCCGTTGGGCTCGGCGTTGAACGTATCGAGCGAATGGAGCACTTCCCCGTCGCGCGGACCACCGGCAATCTCCGCACTGAAGTAGTTTCCGAGATAGTGGTAGTGGGGAAGCACATAGTGCACCTTGACGTCCATGGGTTCCTGGAGGATGGCGTCGAAGATCTTCGTCAGGTCGCAGTCGGCGGTCACCCGCGCCTCGCTCCGCGCCGGAATGTCGATGGCGCCGTAGTTGAGACGTATGGCGTGCAGGATGGTGGTGACTTCGCGCGGGTGGAGAAGGCCGAGACTGATGCGAAGGAAGGTTTCGTGGTCACGACGCGCGGGATTCAGAAGATGGATCGCGCCGATGATCTTGTGTCGAGGCGGAATCTTGACCACCACGCCGGGCGCAAAACCCTGCTCCTCGACGACCGATTGCGTGGACTGAGCGAATAGAACGGTGCCAATGACCGCCGCGATGTCTTCGGAAAACTGCCGCTCCCCGCAGCGCCAACGTCCGTCCGGCCCGCCGTAGGAATGCTCTGGAACGACGAACCAGTTCGAGTGGTGGTAGGCTCCTCCATTGGCCAGCGTGACCTGGTTCACGTAGAGCGGCTTCTCGTTGTCGAGCGTCCACGAGATGCAATCGCTCGCCAGTTCCTCGCCGGGGCCGAGCGTGATGGCCCCGAAATCATGGGTCACGACAGACTGCACGCCCTCTGGCTCGGGTTCGGGTGTCGCGGTCGGTGCCGGACGGCAGGCAGAGGGTGAGCGCGGAGCACTGGAAGACACCTGGGGACGGACTGAACATGCACAAGGACCGGCGCGGGCGCACCTCGAGTGGGCCGGCCGGCT
>JAPOLW010000725.1 GCA_029976905.1 bacterium
AGGGCCGGAGACGGAGGTTTCCCACGGCGCCGTTTCGTGCCACTTGCCAAACGCAGCCGTGCTGTAGCCGTTCTGACGGAGAATTTCGGCAAAGTATTTGGCGTCATCGGGTCGCCGGCCCTGATTGCCCGGAAATCCCGTAGCGATTTCCATCACCGACCCCACGTTGACCGCATGGTGATTACGCCCGGAAAGGAGCGACGCCCGCGTGGGAGAACACAACGCCGTGGTATGGAACTGGTTGAAACGAAGACCGCCCTCCGCCAGCCGTGTGAACGTCGGCGTTTCGATCGGACCACCAAAGGGCTCGGTGGCCCCGAAACCGATGTCGTCGATCAATACGATGACGACATTGGGGGCCCCTGCGGGAGCCTGCACCCGGAAGGGAGGGGGCGCCGTCACGTTGCGCGCGTCCATCTCCACGATCGGATCTGCCCTGGGCGGCTGAATCGGCAACGAGCGTCGATCGAGGGCTTCTTCTCGTGCCGACACACGATCGCCACCAACCGCCAGCGCAACCACGCAAACCAAAAGGGCACCACTTGACTTTCTCATTTTTCAGACTCCTCCGCAGGTGCCGGATCCACTTCGCGATCCCCGACCCCGGGGGGGAGTACAACACACGAACTCCGCCTGCGCTCGGCGGCGGGGGCCGTGTGGGGCCCCTTGTCGATCTCTGGCCCCCTCACTGTGCCGCCTTCCATGCGAACGACTTCAGACATCGAGAGGAGCCGGGACCTGCGCGAACGCCGCGACCGGGCCACCGCGCTTGCGCTTCTCGCCTGAATTGACATTATATATGCCAATTAAGACCGCACGGCCGTCCGGCCGAGGAGGATCCATGAAGTACGAGAACGCAATCGAACCGACCCAGGAGCAGATCGCCGCCACCCTCGGGAGCGCCGAGGGGCCGATCTACATGGTCAATCTGCTGAAGTACCGGGAAAAAGCCGAATACCCGGACGGACGGGAGACCAGCCTCACCGGCCGCGAGGCCTACGACCTCTACGGTGCAGGCGTCGTCGAGACACTCGCCGACGTCGGCGGATCCGTCGTTTTTGGCGGCGAGGTGACCGGGTTGTTGCTCGGCGAGGTCGAGGACCTCTGGGACGACGTCGCGATCGCGATGTATCCGAGCGGCCAGGCCATGATCGAGATGTTCATGAGCGAAAAGTACCAGGCCATCCACGTCCACCGGGAGGCGGGGCTCGCCGGACAACTCAACATCGCGACCCGGCTCAAGGGCGCATTGGCGGAGATCGCCGCACAGAAGTGAGTCGCGACGCGCCCGATGGAGGAGGCGCCGCGTACGCGGCGCTAGAAGTCGTGAAGCCGCGCGTAGCGGTCACGGTGAAACGACTGATTTCCCCACGTCGCCTCGAGCGCACGCGCACGCTTCAGGTAGAGGCCCGCATCAAACTCGTCGGTCATGCCGATGCCGCCGTGCATCTGAATCAACTCGTTCGACATGTGGTGCAAGAAGTCACCCGCCTTCGCCTTTGCGAGTGAGCAGAGCTTCGGCACGTCGTCAGAGCCCGCGTCGATTGCCTGGAGCGCCGCTTCGACACACGAGCGGGTCATCTCCATCTCGGTAAAGAGTCCGGCGGCCCGGTGGCCGAGCGCCTGGAAGCCACCGATCACCTGGCCGAATTGAACGCGATTCTTCAGGTAGTCGAGCGTCATCTCGAAGCTTTGCGCGGCGACGCCGAGCATCTCCGCGGCCAGGCCGGCGCGCACCCGGTCGAGGATTCCCTCGAGCAGCTCGCCACCGCCGCCCTCCCCGCCCAGAAGGGCCCCGGAGGAAACGGCCACACCGTCGAACTGCACGGTTGCGTACCCACGGCTGTCCGCCGTCGCGAGGCGCTTGCGGACCACCCCGGAGTCGTTCGCTTCCACGAGAAAGAGACTGATGCCGCCGGGGTCTCCCTCCGCGCCGGAGGTGCGCGCCGACACGACGAAAGCGTCCGCGGCCATGCCTTCGATGACGTGCGACTTCACTCCGGAGAGCGCCCAGCCGTCGCCCGTCTTCTCCGCGCGGAGCGCCTGGAGCTGTTTCTGGGGAAACACTTCCCCAGCGCGAAGCGGTTCGGGCTGGAGGGCGCCGAGAGT
>JAPOLW010000726.1 GCA_029976905.1 bacterium
GTGCGTCGGCCCGGCGACCGGCCGATTGATGCCGGCAAAGCGCCCGCCGCTCTCGGTGTCCCAGGTCCAGACCCGGGGTGGCGTATAGGATGTCGAATCAGCCATGGTCGATCCTCTCTCGGGTTTCGATGATGCGCGCGCTGGGCCGGCCTAGCTGTAGCGTGCCTCGGTGACCGCTCGGCCATCACCACCGGCGACGGCTTCGCAACTCGCGCGCAGGTCTTCGAGATATTGGTCGGTCACCTGCGCGTGAAAGGGCGACAGCATCAGGTGGAGAGCACGTGGCTCGGTCGCCAGGGCGGCGAACCATCCGCGCAGGAACATCTGGTGGTAGAGAGCGTAGATGTCGAGGTCGGGGTGCGTGAACGCCACGATGCCGAGCTGCGGCCGTCCGAGCACCTCGAAGCCGAGCGCGGCGACCCCGCGCTCGATCGCTTCCCGTGCGTCGGTGACCTGACGGTGTTTGGCCCGATACCCTTCGATTCCCAGATAGTTCATGACCGCCCAGGCCGCCGAGATCGCTCCGCCCGGACGTGTCCCGGCAAGCGTCGGCGTGACCATGCGGCCGCCCGGCCAATCGTCGCAATCGAATTGCATGTGGCGTCGCCGCTCCTCGGACCGGAAGAGAACCGTGGAAGCACCCTTGGCGCAGTACCCGTATTTGTGCAGATCGGCCGACATCGAGCAGACGCCCGGCACCTCGAAATCGAAGGGCGGGATGTCCCCGCCGTTCATGCGAACGAACGGTGCGATGTAGCCGCCGACGCACGCGTCGACATGAAGCCAGACTCCCTTTTCCTCGGCCACTTCGCCAAGTTCGGCAATCGGGTCGATCAAGCCATAGGGAAAGCTCGGCGCGGAGCCCACCAGCAGGATCGTATCTTCGTCCACGGCGTCGCGCATCGCTCGGGCGTCGGCGAGGAGATCGTCCCGGACCGGGACCCGTCGGAGTTCCAGGTCCATCAAGAGGCAAGCCTTGTCGAACGCCGGGTGTCCGCTGAAGGGGAGCACGACGTTGGGACGCCCGCCTCCCGGACGCTCCGCGCGCGCGAAGTCGCGCGCGGCCTTCACGGCCATGGTGATGGAGTCGGTGCCGCCCGAGGTGATGTTGCCGACGCTCTCTTCTTCGCCGTGCAACAAGCCCAGCCCCATGCCTACGACCTCGTCCTCCATCCGTGCCAGCGAAGGAAATGCGAGCGGACCGAGTCCGTTCTCGGACATGTAGAGCGCATACGCCTCGCGCTGGACGCGGGCGACGTCCTCCCCGGCATTGAAGACGTAGACGGCGGTGCGTCCCTCCCGCCACCGGGCATCCCCGGCGCCGCGCTCCTGCATCTGCGCCCGAAGATCCTCCCAGGCAGACCCCTGCTCCGGCATTGGAATCGGCATGACCCCAACCGCATCATATGGGGGCGCGCAGCGCCAGATGCCCTTGGCTACTCGCCTGCGGCGTGGCCCCTTGCTTCCGGCCGGAGCCCGGCTAACGTGCGCGCGTGGCGGATGCTCGACAGAACGGGGGTCCCGGCGCACGGATCAAGGCGGGGCTCGGCCGGATCCTCGTCCAGGCCTCGCTGCTCCGCGCCGGTGCCCGCTGCAGCGGTCTCGGCCGGGTGTGGCAGTATACCGACGACTGCGCCGGGCTCGGCCGTCTCCCTCCCGCAGACCCCCGGCAGAATCCCCGCCACGTCCTGCCGGGACTCGCCGCCCGGCCGTGGGACGAAACCACGTCCCGGGCGGATTGGGTCATGGACCTCGAAGCGCAGGCCGCATCGATCCGGGAGACGCTCGCGCGGGAGAGTCACTCCGGCTTCGCCGATGTGACCGGGGATCTCGTTCCCGAACCGTGGCGGGTGCACTTCCTGCGCTGCCTCGGCGCGGACATCGAGCGCTCCTTCTGGCCCGCGGCCACGGCCGCCGTCCGCCGCGTGCCGCGCAAAGCGAGCACCGGGCACGCCTTCCTGGCGCAACTCGACCCGGGCACCGAGACCGCCCTCGTCACCGGGAACACGAACACCCGGCGGCGTGTCTTGCTGGGCATCGAGGTGCCGACCAGAACCGGCGACGACGATGGCAGCGCGCCCACGAGCGGCCGGG
>JAPOLW010000727.1 GCA_029976905.1 bacterium
CTCGAGTCGGTACCGTTCTATCGACCCGTCGAAGACACCGAGGAGATGCAGTACCTACGGGAACGTCGCACGGCGCTGGGAGGTCCGGTCCCGAGCCGCGTGATCCGTTCGAAACCTCTCCCCGCGGTTCCGTCGGCGATCTTCGCGAGGGAAAAATCCGGTGGACATACGCGCGCGGTCGCGACGACGCAGATCTTCGTCGGCCTCCTGCGCCACCTCATGAGCGATCCGGAGATCGGGCCCCTGGTGGTTCCGATCGTTCCCGACGAGGCCCGCACGTTCGGCATGGATTCCCTCTTCCGGAAGTTCGGGATCTTCTCCCAGCAGGGCCAACGCTACGAACCCGTCGATTCCGACGTGGTCGCCTTCTATCGCGAGGCCCACGACGGCCAGTTGCTCGAGGAGGGCATCACCGAGGCGGGCGGCATGGCCTCGTTCACTGCGGCCGGGACCGCCTACGGCGCTCTCGGCGTGAATACGATCCCCTTTTTCATCTTCTACTCGATGTTCGGCTTTCAGCGCATCGGCGATCTGATCTGGCAGCACGCAGACTCGCGTGGCAAGGGTTTCCTCGTCGGGGCGACGGCCGGCCGGACGACCCTCGCCGGCGAAGGCCTGCAGCACCAGGACGGAAGCAGTCACCTGCTGGCGAGCGCGGTTCCGACGATTCGCGCGTACGATCCCGCCTACGGCTACGAATTGGCCGTGATCGTGGAGGAGGGAATCCGACGTATGTACGTCGAGCGGGAGGACCTGTTCTACTACCTCACCGTCACCAACGAAGCGTATGAGCAGGCGGCCATGCCCGAGGGCGCCGAGGAGGGCATCCTCAAGGGGCTGTATCGATTCCGCGCCGCCGACGCCGCCCTCGACGGCCCCCGCGTCCATCTCTTCGGCAGCGGCGCTCTTCTGCCCGAAGTCGAGCGCGCGCAGGTTCTGCTCGCCGCCGAAGGCGTCGCGGCAGACGTCTGGAGCGTCACCAGTTACGTCGAATTGTTACGCGATGCCCGCGCCACGGAACGATGGAATCGCCTCCACCCCGACGACGAGCCACGCATTCCCTACGTGCGGCGCGCTCTGGGCGATGCACCCTACCCGGTGATCGCGACGAGCGACTACGTCGCTGGCGTCGCCGCTCCTCTGGCGTCGTATCTCCCCGACGGGATGCACGTCCTTGGCACCGATGGTTTCGGCCGCAGCGATACGCGGGCGGCGCTGCGACGCTTCTTCGAGGTAGACGCGGAGACCGTCTGCGCCACGGCCCTCTACGAACTCGGCCGCCGGGAAGAGATCGAGCCCAATCGGGTGGGTGAGGCGATCGCCCGCCTCGGTCTGGACGTCGACGCACCCGACCCGGCTCGCTCCTGAAGGCGACCGGCGCCGTCTTCGGGGGCGCCGCCCGGGGCCCTCCGATCCCCGGCCGGTCGTGGCTTCGCGCGGGCCCGCGCCCTACCGGTGGCCGTAGCTCATGACGAGGAGGGCCCGCGTCGGGTCCATGCCCGGGTTCTCGTACGAATGCGGGACGTCTGCGCGAAAGAAGACGTTGTCCCCCGCCTCCAGCCGTGTCTCCGACGTGCCCGCCCGCACGATCATGGCCCCCTGCGTCACCACGATGTGCTCGAAGGTCTCCGGTGCGTGCGCCTCGGCGGGCTCGATGCAGCCCGCCTCGAGCGTCAGGTCGTAGACTTCCGGCGCTCGCGGATCCCCCTCGAGATAGAGGACCCGTGAACGGAATCGATTGTCGCCCGAGGCGATCACACGACCGCGCGCCGCTCGTTGAACCCGGAAGTCCGGATCCCCGGCGACGCTCAACATCGTGTGGGCGAGCAAGGCTCCAAACGGAACCTCGAGACCGGTGGCGAGATGCCAGATGGCGCGGAGGCTCGGCACGGCGTGCCCCCCCTCCAGTGCCTCGAGCAGATCGACCCGAATGCCCGAGCGCCGAGCCAGGCTCTCGAGGTCGAGCCCTCGCTGAGCTCGAAGCTGGGCCACGTTGTCGCCAATGTTCCGGTTATTCCTGTTGGTGCAGATGCCGTTAATGCAGTGAATCTTGCGGTTGTACTATT
>JAPOLW010000728.1 GCA_029976905.1 bacterium
GTTCCAGACGTGGCCCGACATTCCGGTGATCGAGTGATCGTCGACGCCGATGACGATGTAGACGGCGTCGGGGTAGATGGGTTCGTCGAACATCTTGGCGCGCGCTTCGTCCTCTTTGGAGAAATAAGCGCGCCCGTTGGGGTGCGAGTGGTAGATGCAGCGCAGCTCGAAATCCTGCTCGTCGATCTCGTTCATGACGGCGAGCAATTCCCTCTCGTCCATGAGGTAGGCATCGGTGCCGTCCCGGGGGTAGGTCTCCGGGTCGGCGGCATGCCGCTCGGTGGCCACGTTCTTCATCCGGCGGACGACCTCGGCGTCATTTTCCACGTCGTAGAGGATGAAGCCGCAACACTCTTCAGGAAACGTCTCACGCGCGTGCTTCTTCACCTCGATGAAGAGGCTTTTGGGCAAGTGATACATGATGGATGCTAGATCAACGCCCCCAAACCGGGGATGTCAAGCGAGCGAGGATCCGTCGGCGACGATCTCACCTCCGCTGGCCTCGATGAAGGCCCGCCGGAGCTCGTCGTAGTCCCGGGTCACCGGGTATTGGGGGAACTCCTCGATGACGTTCTGGGGTGGGCAAAAGAGGATGCCGGCGTCCGCCTCCCCGAGCATCGTCGTGTCGTTGTAGGAGTCTCCCGAGGCAACCACGCGGAAATTGAGCTCCCGCAGGGCCCGGACGGCGCGCCGCTTCCCGTCGTCGATGCGAAGTTTGTAGCCGGTGATGCGGTCTTCGGAGTTGACCTCGAGCTCGTGACAGAACAGACACGGATAGCCGAGTTGTCGCATGAGCGGCGCGGCGAAGGGATAGAACGTGTCGGACAAAATGATCACCTGGGCGCGTGCGCGGAGCCAGTCGAGGAATTCGGCGGCTCCCGGAAGCGGCCCCATGCCGTCGATGACGTCTTGAATCTGACCCAGGGAGATTCCGTGTTCGTCGAGAATGCCCAGCCGAAACTGCATGAGCGTGTCGTAGTCGGGTTCGTCCCGGGTGGTCCGTCGCAGAGCTTCGATGCCGGTCCGCTCGGCCACGTTGATCCAGATCTCGGGGACGAGGACTCCCTCCAGGTCCAGGCAAGCGATCATCCGGGGACGCTAGCGGAGGTCTCGCGTAGCTACAACCGGCCCGCCGTGCTGCTGGCTGCCCTTTGGGTGCTCGCGCTCTCGGCCTGTGCGCCCCCGGTTCTGCGCGTGGGGACGAGTGGCGACTACCCGCCCTTCTCGGTCCACGAGGAGGGGGGCAGTCTGCACGGTTTCGACGTCAGCGTTGCGCGGGCCTATGCGCACGACCGGGGCCGGGAGCTGCAGCTCGTCCCCTTCGTATGGCCGGAGTTGGAGGACCGGCTTCTTCGCGACGAATTCGATGTCGCGATGAGCGGGGTGACGGTCCGTGGCGACCGATTGGCGCGCGCCCCGATGACGTCGGCGGTGGCGCGTGCCGATGCCGTCGTGCTCGTTCCGTCCTCGAGTGGCGCGGCGAGCGCCGACCTCGACCGCAACGGCGTCGTAATCGCGGTGAACCGGGGCGGTCACCTCGAGACGCTGGCGCGTGCCCGCTTCACGCGTGCCCGTCTCGTTGCGGTGGACGACAATCGCAGCCTGCCCGACCTGCTGGCCGGCGGCCGGGTCGATGCCGTGGTGACCGACTCCCTGGAGGCGGCGAGTTTCCCGGTCGGTGGGACCGAGGTCGCCGAGGTACTGTCCCGCGACCGCAAAGCGTATTGGGTTTCTCCGGCGTCTCCTGGATTGGCCGCGGACCTCAATCACTGGTTGGGGGGACGCGCGGCGAGCCGCTGGCTCGACAACGAGCGTAACGTCTGGCTGAACGATCCCCAGGAGCCGGTACTGCCGGTCGCCGAGGCGGCGCTGGTCGACCACATCGGCCAGCGTCTCCTCCTGATGCCTCTGGTGGCCGAGGTGAAGCGCGCCCGTGGCCTCGCGGTCGAGGTTGCGGATCGGGAGGCGGCGATCGAGGAGGCGGGCCGGGCGGCCGCCGCGCGCATGGGCATCGATCCCGAGGCGTATGTCGCTCTGCTGCGCGCCGAGATC
>JAPOLW010000729.1 GCA_029976905.1 bacterium
GTCGGCAAGGACGCGGTGGCCGATGACCGTGAGATGCTTCCAGCGCGGATAGTAGGTTCGCTCGCGTCCGGGCAGGCCTCGCGAAGCGCGCGCGAGCGGTTGCATCGCATCTACGACGGCGACGCCCTCGGCATCGAGTGCTGCACGCAGAACCTTTTGCGGCCGCCGCCAGTCGATGCCCTCTGCGCGAAGCTCGTCTCGCCAGGCGGCATCGTTGGTGGCTTCGATCTGCCAATGGTCCGGGAGCAGCAGCACGATCGGGAGTGCCCCAGCCGCCCGTGCCTCATGGGCAATCTCCAGGAGGAGTCGCGCGGTCAGGCGCAGGGCCCGGTCGTCGTCGGCTGTGGGCCGGGCCGTGTAGACGCTGCGCATCGGACGCCCGCGCAGATGCCAGCCGACACGCCCTCCGGGTCGCGGCGCACTCTTGTCGACGGTCGTCTCGGCAAGCGCATTCAGCCACGCGGAGTAGCGCATGGCGCCGCGATAGATTTCGATCAGGGCACGGAGCCAGCGGTTGTGCTCGACCGGGGTCCCGTGCAGATCGAGGCTTCCGTCTGCACCGACCTCGAACCAGGGCTTGGGGAATTGGATCGTCCCGGCGAAGACGTTGTCGTGTAGATCGTTGCCCATGTAGGCCGCGACCACGACGACATCAGGTCGGTAGCGTGCGACCTCCTCTCGCAGGGTGAGCAGCTGCTGATCGGTTCCGTAGCCGATCACCGCGAAGTTGATCACCTCGATCGATTCGTCGTCGAGCAGGGAGACGAAGGTCTCGTCGTCCCCCACGCCGTCGCCCCAGGCCTGGCTGTCCCCGAGCACGGCGACCCGGAGGCGACCAGCCCGGCGCGTCATCGGGTGGTGCGGTCCCCGTTGCCCGGCCTCGTTCAGCGTCACCCACGTGAGAAATTCGTCGCCGCCGTAGGGCCCCGCGATCCCAGAGCGGTTGCGCCAACCACGCTCGGGGTCGGGCTCGGCGAAGTAGACGCGGTTGCGCATGTGGGGGCGGTAACGAAAGCCGATCGAGCGTGCGGCCAGTTCCCCCAGGGCGATGCCGAGCAGGAGTCCTCCGCCGATCAAAAGGATCCGCGCCCTCCAGGAGGGGTGCGTTACTCGCATGGCCTTGGGCACGTGCTCTTCGTCCGGCGGGCGTCATTTTCGTGACGATCGTGGCAAAGCGACGATTTCGTGACGCCGGCCGGACTTCCCGTCGCCTGGACCCTAGCCAAAACCCGCACGGCGGCAAGCCTTCCCGAAAGGACGGGCGTGCCGGACTTCGCGGAACGCGGCTTGCATCCCTTGCGCCGCGGAGCTGGGGAGTGGGCCGAAGCGTCGAAACATTGCCGGGATTCGCAGGCGACCGCGCGGCGCGCGGGACGGCTGCGGCGCCGTGGCGCCGGGTCTCGGGTCGGGCGGCCGGGTCTGTCGGTAGGCTGGGCTCGCAGGCGGGGTGGACGCTCGCCGAGCTCATGGTCGTCACCGGCGTCCTGCTGACCCTGGCCGGGATCGCCGTCCCGCAGTACTCGGTGCTGTCTGGTCGTATGCGCGCCCAGGCCGCGTCTGCGCGCGTCCTGAGTGACGTGAACTTCGCTCGGCTGATGAGCCTGCGGACCGGAGTCCCCCACTACGTCCAGGTGACGGGCGCGCCTGACATTCTCTACCAGGTGCAGCGCTCCGGGAATCCGCCGGCCATCGCTCCCGCGACCGATCCGGTCTTGCGCTCGGTCGATCTGCGGTCGCGGATGCCTGGTGTACGGTTCGCTCTGAACGGCGTCACCGATGGGCCCTATGGTGGGACGATCGAGGCGGCAGCACCCGACCAGCTGATCTTCGGCGCGCGCGGCCTGCCGTTGATCCCGGCCTCTTTCTTTCTCGCCCAGGAGAGTGGTGGAGCCGCGTATGCCATCTCCGTGACCGGAGCGGGACGGACGCGGCTGTGGCGACGTTCGGACGGAGCGTGGAAGTGAAGCTCGCCCGACGCGTGCGCGAGGAGCGCGGCTTTACGATCATCGAGACGATGGTCGCGACCTTCCTCATGGCGGTCGCCTTCCTC